>JBGPOI010000169.1:0-8964 GCA_041487975.1 Binatia bacterium
ACGTGATCGATCCCGCGGACTCGCGGCGGTGGATAGCGACCTCGCTTCGTTCGACGCCGGTCTCAACGCGACGCACGGTCAAGAAATACCCGTTCGTAGATTGCTGGTAAGTAGAAGGGTGCTATTTTGGTTTTAGGGTCAGGTGAGGAACCAACTCGAAATCGAGGCAAGGAGAACCTTATGTCACGCATCATCGAAGAGAAAATCGACAAACTCAAATTCAAAGGTGCGGTCGACGCCGACGGCCACATCCTTGAGGCGGAAGACCTGTGGGAAAAGTACTGCGATCCCCAGTACCGGGCAACAGCGATCCGCATGAAGGTTGACGACCAGGGACTGGACTATTTGGAGATCAACGGCCAGCCCTCACGTGTCAATCGTGGAGGGTCCTTCACCGGTGTAGGTTTGATGGGTCAGGTGACACGCGAGAAAGGCGAGTTCAACCCGCGGCTTCACTATGGCGAAGAGTGCCTGCTCGGCGCGATGGACGCCAAACAGCGGATTCAACGCCTGGACTTGGAGGGGCTCGACGCCGCGATCATTTACCCGAGCATCGGCCTCGCATGGGAGACCGAGTGTGAGGACGTGGACTACGCGCAGGCAATGACCCGGGCCTACAACCGCTGGATTGTTGACTGGTGCTCGGACAGTGGTGGCCGCTTGATTCCAGTCGCTCATCTTTCACTTGGCGATCCCAAGGCTGCCGCCGAGGAGTTGGAACGCGCCGTCAAAGCGGGATGCAAGGGCGGGTGGGTAGTGCAGTTCGTGATGACGCGCAAGCCGCATGCACATCCGGATCATGACATCCTGTTCGCCAAGGCCCAGGAACTGGACGTACCGTTGGGCATCCATCCGTCGCTCGAACCGCAATGGGCTCTGCCGGGCCGTTACGATCTTCAGTACGTGCGCAAGCAACAATTCTTTCTGAACGTGACCGCGTCTGATGCGGCGCGTCACGCGCTCGCGAGCTTCATGCAGTACGGAACGTTCGACAAATTTCCGAAACTCAAGATTATCATCCTGGAAGTGGGCTCGGGTTGGGCGAGTTACTGGCTCGATCGAATGGACGCAGTGTACGACAGCGTCATGGGACGTTCGGTCCCGCTCAAAGAGCGCCCCAGCGCCTATTTCAAACGCAATGTGTGGATCTCAGCCGATCCGGACGAGAAATCGCTGCCGGCGATGGTCGACCTGCTCGGCGCGGATCGCTTCTTTTGGGCTTCCGATTTTCCGCATCCCGACCATACCGGAGATTACATTAAGGAACTCGAGAAGCTGACGGCAAAGATGCCCGAGCAGGCGCGGCGCCAGGTTCTCGGCGAGAATGTGAGGCGCGTGTACAACTGTGCGGCCTAAATCGAACCACTGAAGATTCGTACACTTCGCACCGTCCCTGTTTGTGTAGGGGCGGCCCTGCGTGGCCGCCCACCCCTAGGGCAACCCCATGGGGTTGCCCCTACATTCTCCCAGGAGAAAGTGTGCCAATCTCGTGTGGCTTGAGTTAGCGGCGATGGCGGATTTTCCGCTAGAGAAGCTGCGTGGTTGAAGCCTGCGGTTGCCTTGGAGCCGTGGCGGAGATATGCCACTATTGCCACGGGAGGTTCGTATACATGAATGATGTCAAATTCAGTCTCTTCCTGCCAACTGGAGATTTCGCCAAAGCCCGGGCCGCGGCAGAATGGGCCGACACCCACGGCTTTTATTCCGTTTCTATCAACGACCATTTCTTCTCGCCCCTCGGGTCGCCGCAAACACCACAGCTGGAGTGCTTTTCCACCTTAAGCGCCATCGCGGCGGTGACCAAGAATGTACGTCTGGCACCCGCGGTGACGGCAATGTCATTTCGGTCGCCGCCGATGCTTGCCAAAATGACCTCTACTCTCGACCATATCAGCAATGGGCGGCTGGTACTCGGCGTGGGCTCCGGGTGGCAACGCTCCGAATATGACGCCCACGGCTATCCGTATCCACCCAATGCGGAGCGCCTCGAGCAACTCAGCGAGGCGCTCAAGCTAATCAAGGCAATGTGGACACAGGACGAGCCTACTTATCACGGACGCTATTTCTCCATAGAGAAAGCCTACAACCACCCGCGGCCGGTGCAGAAGCCGCATCCGCCAATTATGGTAGGCGGCGCGGGAAAGAAGCTTTTGCAGATAGCCGCAGCGGAAGCGCAAATCGCCAACCTCATCCCGCCGATCATCAACGGCAAAGACTTTGTCCAAGACCCGGACGCGGCAGTGCGATTCGACAAAGCCCAGCTTAAACGGCGGATCAATATGCTGCACGGTTTCGTCGCGGACGCTGGGCGCGCGCCCGGGTCCGTCGAAGTGAGTGGGATTGCGATGGTGAATCTATCGCGCAGTAAGAGCGAAGCGGATGCCGCAGTGAAAGCGACTGCTTCCGCAATGGGCTTCCCGAGTGAAGAAGCGACACGCAATGCTCCCGTGCTGCTGATCGGGACTCCAGAGGAGGTGAGACGCGAACTCCGCTCACGCATCGAAGAATTCGGTATGACCTACTACATTGTTTTTCCGAGGTCGGAGGAATCTCGCGATCTTCTCGTGGGTGAAATCATGCCTGAATTTACTCCACAAGGAGATAACGCGTAACGCAGGAACCATATTCCCCTTCCAGAGATGAGGCTTCGCACTCTCCAAGTGCTGCTCCACCGCCGGTATCAGTCCGCGCGCTTCGACCGTTTGCATCCCTTTGTTCAGCTGCGTTTCTGAGATCGGCCGTTACCGTCCAAGCGATACTGCACCGCGCGAGCGTGGGCCTCAAGCCCCTCCATCTCGGCCAGACGCACGACCTGGGGACCGAGAGTCGCCAGCGCGCGGGCAGATGCCTGAATGAAGTTGGTGCGCTTGAGGAAATCGTATACGCCCAACGGTGAGGAAAAGCGCGCGGTTCCCCCAGTGGGCAGAACGTGGTTCGGCCCGGCGATATAGTCGCCGAACGGCTCGGTAGACAGATGTCCTAAGAAGATCGCACCGGTGTGACGAATGTCTTTGAGCCACGACCGGGGATTTTTGACCGCGAGTTCCAGATGCTCGGGAGCGATGGCATTGGCTAAATCGACGATCTCTTGCCGATCACGCGCCAGAATCACCGCACCATGACGGCGCAGTGAAGCGGTGGCGATTGCACGACGTTTGAGCGAGGCCAGTTGCTCGGCCAGGGCATGGACAACAGCATCGGCCACTTGCTCTGAGGCTGTCAAGCACAAAGGGGCGGCCAATTCGTCATGTTCGGCCTGGGAGAGCATGTCAGCGGCAACGTAGGCGGGTGAAGCGCTCTCGTCGGCAATGACCAGCACTTCACTCGGTCCGGCCACCATGTCAATATCGACTTGGCCGAACACCAACCGCTTGGCCGTAGCGACATAAATGTTGCCGGGGCCGACAATCTTATCGACCCGTGGCACCGTTTGTGTGCCATAGGCGAGGGCCGCGACCGCCTGCGCACCGCCGACGCGAAAAAACGCATCTGCGCCAGCCAGACGAGCTGCGGCCAGGGTGCCGAGAGGGTCGCCCTGGGGTGACGGTGGTGAAACGATCACCACTTCCTTGACGCCGGCAACTTTGGCCGGGATCACATTCATCAGCACAGACGAGGGGTAGGTAGCCTTCCCACCCGGCACATACACCCCGACTCGTTCCAGCGGGGCAATCCGCTGCCCGAGCCTCACCCCCAACGAATCCTGATAGGACCAAGATTGCTGGCGCTGTTTGCGATGGAAGGTAGCGATGCGTCGCGCGGCGGTTTGGAGCGCACGCCGCTCGGCCTTTGGCAGCGCGGCCAGCGCCGCATCCATCTGCGACTCGGTAACGATGCAGGTCTTCGGCGTCAGACGCACGCGATCGAACTGGTACGTGTAGGCAAAGAGCGCCCGATCACCCTTCTTTCTGACTTCCCGTAGGATCGTGCGGACCGTCTCTTCGACCTGCGCGCCGCCGCTTTCTCCTCGGGCAAGTAGCTTCCGCAGATGTCGTTGACAGGCCGGCTCCGTAGTCCGGAGCAAGGGAACAACCATGTTCTATGCTCTCTCAAGTTCCATACTGTGTGGTCACCCTTCGACAGGCTCAGGGTGACCGGGTGAGTATGCGCAATTTTCTCTGAGACAACCGTTCGTGCTGAGCCCTTCGACTGTCGCTCAGGACAGGCTGGTCGAAGCATGAACGATCACTTTTCACTCTTCACTCTCCTGATGTCCGCTCCCAGTTGTGACAGCTTCTCTTCGAGGCGTTCGTAACCGCGATCGAGATGGTACACGCGCGACACCTCAGTCACTCCCTGTGCAGCGAGGCCGGCCAGAATCAGAGACACACTGGCCCGCAGGTCTGTCGCCATGACCGGCGCACCACTCAGAAACGCGACCCCCCGAACCTCGGCGGTGTTGCCATGCACACGAATGTCCGCGCCGAGACGCGCGAGTTCTTGGGCATGGAGAAAACGGTTCTCGAAAATCGTCTCAGTCAGCGTACTCTGGCCATCGCTGAGGGTGAGCAGCGCCATCATCTGCGCTTGCAAATCCGTGGGAAAGCCAGGATACGGCTCGGTGCTGAGAGTGACACTGGGCGGCCGATCCGAACAGTGGGCACGGATGCCGTCGGCTGTTTCTTCAACGTTCACCCCGGCTTCACGCAGTTTGGCGAGAAAGGCCTGGAGGTGATCGCCCCGGCTCCCGCGAACAAAAACGTCACCCGAGGTCATCGCGCCGGCGATGAGAAACGTGCCTGCCTCCACGCGGTCGGGAATGACCGTGTGCTCAGCACCATGCAAGGTGGGGACACCTTCGATGATCACCGTACTGCTGCCGGCGCCACTGACCTGTGCACCCATGTCATTCAGCAGCAGCGCGAGATCTGCGATCTCGGGCTCACACGCCGCATTGTCGAGAACCGTGGTGCCCTCTGCCAGAGCCGCGGCCATCATCAGGTTCTCGGTCGCGCCGACCGAGGGAAACTCCAGACTGATGTGCGCGCCGTGCAGCCGTTTCGCTTCAGCCTCGACATATCCTTGCTGGACACGGACGGAAGCGCCGAGTTGCTGCAGCCCGTCGAGGTGAATGTTCACCGGCCGGGCACCGATGGCACATCCGCCCGGCGTGGAGACGCGAGCCCGGCCGAAGCGCGCGAGCAATGGCCCCAAGACCAAGAACGAGGCGCGCATGGTTTTGACCAAGTCGTATGGCGCCTCCAAATGATGTACGGCGTCCGCTTTCAGCGCCACCTCAGTGTCGCTCAGCCAATCGTATTGCACCCCCAAATCGCGCAGCAAACGTAGGGCAGTGCGAATATCCGCCAACTGCGGCACTCGACCGAGCCGGCATTCGTCCGCCGTGAGCAGCGACGCAAACAACAGTGGCAAAGCCGCGTTCTTGGAGCCACTCACTGTGACTTCTCCCCGCAACGGCACCCCTCCCCACACCACAATCTTGTCCATACCTCACACCTCCCACAGACGCTCTGCTTGCACCGCTCCCGGATGCTCTTTTTGCCAATTTCATGGCAGCGCCTTTTATTGATACGCTTCTTTTAATTTACGCGCGTTGACACCCTGCACGCAATAATGACCCGTTCCCGACCCGCATAGTCAGAAACACAATGACAATCACTCAGGTCGCGCTGTTCCTGTGCTAGGTGCATAACCGCCGTGCCCTGCCCGTGACCAATCTCCATGACCAACCCGCCACCGGGGCAGAGATAGGTCGGCCCCTCGCGCAGCAATCGGTGGTAAAAGTCCAAGCCATCCGGCCCCCCGTCGAGCGCAGCCGACGGCTCCCAGTCCTGCACTTCTGGCTGCAGGGCAGTCAGCTCAGGCCGCGCAATATAGGGCGGATTGGCGACAATCAGAGCAAAACCGTCCTCCCCCACAATCGGTGCGAACAGATCGCCCTGACGAAACCGTATCCGTTCAGCTACCCCATGATGCCAGGCGTTCTCGCCGGCAACTGCCAAAGCATCCGCGGAAATGTCGGTTGCCCAGATCTCGGCCTGTGGTAGCTCTTTCGCCAAGGCAATAGCAATACAACCGCTGCCGGTACCAACATCTAAAATTGCGGCTGGTGGCTTGCGGCTTGCGGCTTGAGAGAGCAACCGCAAGGCGGTCTCGACAACCACTTCGGTCTCCGGCCGGGGGATTAGAACTCGCAGGTCTACCTTGAACTCCAGGGACCAGAACTCCCGGACGCCGGTAATGTACTGCAGCGGTTCCCGCCGCACCCGACGGTGCAGCAGCCCCCGAAAGGCTTCCATCTGCCCGGGAAGAAGCGGCTCGTTTAACCGTGTATAAAGACCAACCCGGTCGGTTCGCAAAGCGTGAGCCAGGAGCACTTCCGCATCCACACGAGGGTTCAGAATCCCGTGCGCCCCCAGTTCTTCTACTGCTTCGGAGAGCAGGCCCGCCATGGTGGGATGTAACGGGTGTCTGCTCTCAAGCTCTGGCCGCGCTGGCAAGAAACGAGGCTTCTCCTCACCTTGGACTTTGGACTTTAGACCTTGGACGTTGGATTCCAGCCTTCCCCGCATCAACTTGCCACCTTTAGCGCCTCGGCTTGATAGGAGGTGACTAACGCGTCCAGCACTGGATCGAGTTCCCCTTCAAGAATGCGTTCTAGCGTATACAAGGTCAGATTGATGCGATGGTCGGTCAGGCGCGACTGGGGAAAGTTGTAGGTGCGGATGCGTTCAGAACGATCGCCCGACCCGACCATGCTGCGGCGTGAGGCACTAATAGCGGCATGCTGTTCTTCGCGCGCCCGCTCCAGCAGGCGAGCACGGAGAATCTTCAGCCCTTTGGCTTTGTTCTTATGCTGGGATTTTTCGTCCTGACACGAAACCACCATCCCGGTGGGCAAATGGGTAATCCGCACTGCGGAATCGGTGGTGTTCACGCTCTGACCACCCGGCCCAGACGAGCGGAACACATCGATGCGTAAGTCTTTCTCGTCAATGTGGACATCGACCTCGTCGGCTTCAGGCAGGACGGCCAGCGTCACCGCGGAGGTATGGATCCGACCGGAAGCCTCGGTCTCAGGCACCCGCTGGACGCGATGCACGCCCCCCTCGAACTTGAGCCGGCTGTACGCGCCTTTGCCCTCGATCATACTGATGATTTCCTTGAACCCGCCCAGGCCAGTAGGGCTTGAACTCATGACTTCCATGCGCCAGCCGTGGTTCTCAGCGTAGCGAGTGTACATGCGAAACAGGTCGGCCGCGAACAAACTCGCCTCGTCACCACCGGTCCCGGCACGGATCTCCAGGAGGACGTTTTTCTCATCCAGCGGGTCTTTAGGGATCAGCAGTCGGCGGAGTTCCACCGCCAGGCGCTCGTACTGTTCCCGGAGACTCTGCAATTCTTCCTGGGCTAACTCACGCACGGCCGGGTCGTTGTCTTGCAACAACTGTTTGCTGCTTTCGATCTCTTCGTTCGTCCTACGCCAGTTACGAAAGCAGGCCACGACCTCTCCCAGAGACGAGTGCTCCTTGGCGAGCTTGGCGTACTCCTTTTGGTTGCTCACCACCTCGGAGCGGCTCATCGTAGCCTCAATCTCTTGGTAGCGTTTCTCGACCTCGGTGAGTTTATCGAGCAGGGTGTCGCTCATACGGATGTCTCGGTCAAAGGATAGGTAGAGTTGAGGAGATAAAAAGTCGGGGCGGTTCGCGAACCGCCCCGACAGGAAAGGTGCGAGCCTTCCTGGCAACGCCGCAAGGAAGGCGACAAAGCCTAGCTATTTTGCGCTGGCGCCGCTTCTGCGATTTTGTACCGGCGCCGGAAACGCTCGACACGGCCAGCCGTGTCCACGAGCCGCTGCTTGCCGGTATAAAAGGGGTGGCACTGTGAGCAAAGATCGAGGTGCATAGCCGGAACCGTCGAACAGGTCTCAAACGTATTGCCACAGGCGCAAATCACTACACATTTCTGATACTTGGGATGAATGCCTTCTTTCATTCTCAACCTCCGCTCGCTAGTATTACCATCTCGCCATTGGTGTCGCAAGGTGAAGGGGAAAACTATGGACGAGCAACGTCTACACAATATTCAAGAAGCGCTACGACAAAAAGGCCAACAAGGGATTGATGGCTGGCTGTTTTGCGACTTTCGCGGCAGTGACCCCCTCGCCTATCGCATTCTCGGCCTCGATCCGGCGGCGATTCGCCACGCCGTGCTGGCCGGCGTGCGCTCCATCGAGCACGGCACTTTTATCACCGAAGAACTGCTTGAGCTGATGGCCGAGCGGGGGTGCGCGTTGATTCCCACACTGACAGTGATGAGCGCGTTTGATCCGACAAGTGCTGGGGCAAGCTTGCCGGAGATGCAAAAGAGAAAGATGGCCGCAGCGGTAGCCCGGGCGGGAGCCTGTATGCGGCTGGCCCTGACGAGCCACGACAAGATCCAGGTCGGCTCTGGCACGGACGCATTTGGCGGTACTATGCAGGGAAAGAACGGCGAGGAACTGGTGTGGAAGGCGCAAATGGGCCTCAGCCCCATGGATGCGCTTGTCAGCGCTACCAAGGTCAACGCCGAGATCCTCGGTCTGGCTGACAAGCTCGGTACGATCGCCGCGAGCAAGTGGGCCGACATGATCGTGGTCGATGGCAACCCGCTCGACGACGTGCGGCTTTTTGCCCAACCAGACAAAGTCGTGATGGTGATGAAAGAGGGAAAAAGGGGCAAAGGGCAGAAGAACTAGAAGCAATAATGAGCGAAGGTCACACAGCCCGTTCGTGCTGAGCCCGTCGAAGCATGAACGGGCACGGGTTCAGCAGTTTGGTCGCTACCGAAGGAACCGGAATTTGGCGTGAGCCGCTAGGCCAACACCTTCTGCCTGAAAGATCACTTCCGCAGCCCCGCCTGTCGCATCAGAGGCATAACCCTCTCCCCGAAGTATTGAATCTCTTCATTATAATCGAGCCAGCAGAGAATCATTCCCTCGATGCCGATCTGCGAAAGCCTCAC
>JBGPOI010000170.1:0-8937 GCA_041487975.1 Binatia bacterium
AAGATATAAGCTGCACCCCCGGGTTCTTGATGCTCTCCACTACTCGCAGGATGGTCGCAGGGTCTTTGGCAAAGGAGCGAGCTGCGAGGAGGAGCGTCAGGAGGAAAGCGGGGAAGGAACTGATAGTGCGGTGTGTCATGCGTTCAGGAAGTAACGCATTTGGCGGACCTGGGGAAGAATGTCGGGTGCGAAAACCGCCTCAACGGCTTAGCTAGGCTTTAGCCAGCGCGCGAACTCGACGTGGAACGGGGGTAGCCATGCACGGGGGAGATAGGGGCGTATAGGGCAAATGCGGCGGTCGCCGTTTGACGCCTTACCCCGTAGACCCCACCCCACGCTCTTCTTCCACGTAGCTCCATCGGCTATCTTTCCGTCACATCAAATTGGCGGCGTCAGAGGGGCGGAGGGAACTTCATGAGGGAGAGCGACAAGTTCGACATACTTCTCAAAGGAACGCACAGATGATCGGCGACCGCTTGACGGGAAAACAACGGCTTGGGATTCTGCTCTCCTTCATCTGGCTCTCCCTGGTCGCGATGTGGGCGTCTCTCGGTTGGGCAGGATTTGAGTGGGGGGGTGTTTTATATGTTGGGGATCTTTCCCCTTGCTGTGCTATGGGGGATTTTTTGGGTGAGAGGTGGGGTGAGAAAAAGAGAGCCGTGATTATCCACACGCCGGTGCCCGCCATGAGAATCTAGCGGTACGCGGACCGGAGCGAATCACTCGGTATCTTTCCGCCAGACGATACCGGCCAGAGGCAGATGGTGAGAATCCTTCTGACAGGAGATGCCGTTTCCACGCAAAATGCTGACGATCTGAGGACGACACGGCTTTCTCCCCAGAGGTGAATTTTGCTGTTCGTCCGTTCGTCCTTCTCTATGTATCTCCTATCCCCGTCCACCTCTCCTACCCCGACGATCTCCTCCCAGCGCGGGGTAGGGGACTTTTCCTCAGATGCAGAACGACAAGCTCTAGCAGCAGTGAGCGAACCAGAGCCCACGAGAAGCTCCCTTCTGCCACGTCTTGCCAGCCTCGTCTGTGTCTGCCTGCTGGCGCAATGCTCACTGGTAGACCATGCCCATCAAGTGTCTCCACCTCTTCAGGTCCAGGAGAGTACGCAGACCCCAACTCTCACGCTCGAAGAACAACTGGAACTGTTCAATACGTTTTGAATCGAGCCTCCTCGCAACCACAGAATCTGTACGATCTTGAGGGAGACTGCCTCGGCGAGAGGGCAGAGAACCCCGAGTTAGAGACCTGGCGAGAAACCGCACAGAAACTGTGGGCTGGTGAGTGAAAGGGCTGGGCAACGAGGGATTGTCGGCGTTCAGACAGGAGGTCTTTCAGAGAATGGAAGGTGAGGGTAGGGCAGGGTGGAGGACGTGGCGAATTCGGAGAGATAGAATGACCGTAGGTCAGAGAACGAGAATCTTGGATCACAGTGTAGAAGCAACGGTGTGCCCAAAGGTGTGCCCAAAGCGAAGCGATAACGAACAACAAGGAGCAACAAGGAGCGACAGAGTGCACGGAAAAACCCCAAAGTTCATGCGCCCTTTGTCGCTCTTTTACGCTCCTTATCTCTGAATGTCACAATTAGAGAATGTACTCGTAGAACACCGCGGCTTTCATGGCACCTTCCTCCTCTGTGGGTTTGCAGTCGGCCAATTATTGAACTATGATACAAGGGTATGGAGAGGAACAGAGCCCACTGAGGAACGATTAATGGAATGGGAGGAAATGTATGCCCAAACGGTAAGGGCACGGCGTGCCCTTACCGTTCTCTTATCACAGTCAACACCTCCGCTCGCACGCGTGCATCTTCCTCGCGGGCAAGATGCTGATGCAGCGCAGCACGAGCTTCCGGCTCAGCGAACCGCCCTAGTGCCCAGGCGGCATGACCACGAATTAGCGGCTCTGGATCGTGCAACGCTGCACATAGAGGAGCGATTGCCTCTGGGTTGCCGCTGTTGCCCAGGGCGATGGCGACGTTGCGCAGCAGACCGCGTCGCTTAGTCCGACGGATGGCGCTCTGGCCGAAACGGGCGCGAAACCCGGGTTCGTCAAGCGCCAACAGGGCCGGAAGTGAAGGCAGCAACCCTTCGACCAAATCGTTCCGCGGCCGGCCGAACTTTTCGTTCCACGGGCACACCTCCTGGCAGACATCACAGCCGAAGATCCAGTTGCCCAGCTTGGGACGGAGTTCGTGAGGGATCGGACCGCGATGCTCGATCGTGAGGTACGAGATGCACAGCGGCGCCTTGAGCACGTACCCCTCCGCCAGGGCGCCAGTGGGACAATCCGTGAGGCAGCGGATACACTTCCCGCAATGCGCACGCGGGATGCCTTCGCCTTCAAGCTCAAGGCTGACCAGAATCTCGGCCAGGAAGAACCAGGAACCGGCCTGCTTGTGCAGGAGCATGGTGTTCTTGCCAAACCAGCCGAGACCGCTGCGATAGGCCCACTCGCGCTCCAATAGCGGCCCGGTGTCTATATACGGCCGCGCCCACAGGTCGGGGTGGAGGTCCGTGAGAGAACGGATCAGGGTCAAGAGCTTGGCCTTGATAATGTTGTGGTAATCCGCGCCGGCTGCATACGCGGCAATGCGACCGCGCAACTCACGGCGCCAATCGATGACCGGGAGACGGGGAGGCGCATAGGGATACCCCAGGCAGATGACGCTTCTGGCTTGGGGAAAAGGGATGGCAGGATTCAAGCGGCGCTCAGGCGCGCGAGTCAGGTAAGCCATCTCCCCTGCATAACCTTGAGTGAGCCAGTCAGCAAAGAATTGCTCACGGGGCAAAGTTGTCAGACGAGTGAATCCACAGAGGGTGAACCCCAACGTTGCCGCCCGCGCGCGAATCTGCTCTTCCAGGGACATGTCTTTGTGTAACACGGTGGCAAGCAAGCAAAAAGGGGTTGACTCGCTGGGGGGAACGCCTTATCTCTCTAAAGAGTGCCCGTTTGGGCGTGAGGAGGCTGTAATGGATCACGAGACGCATGAAACCGAAGAGGAGATGAGCAGAGCGCCGGAGGGAGTTGCTCTCGCGCTGACCGACGTCGCGGTCGAGAAAGTCAGAGAAGTCATCACGCGTGAAGGGCTCAAAGACGGTGGCCTGCGAGTGTCTGTCGTGGGCGGCGGGTGCTCCGGATTCCAATACAATCTGAGCCTCGACGGCAGCGCCCGCGAAGATGACATGGTGATTGAGCAGGGGGGGGTGAAACTCTTCCTCGATCCCATCAGCCAACAGTATGTCTATGGCACGGTGATTGACTATGTGAATGGCCTGCACGGTGCGGGATTCAAATTCGTCAATCCCAACGCCACTCGCACTTGTGGGTGCGGCACGTCTTTCTCTGCCTAAGCTTCTTCCTTGACAACTTGAGCAAGGGCATGGACGTACTCCATGCCCTTTTTATTGCCTATGCCCTGCTTTGCCCATCTTATTTTTGACCTCGATGGGACCTTGGTAGATACCAAGGCTGATCTGGCCGCGGCGACTAATCACGTCCTGGCGTCTTTTAGCCTGCCGCTGCTTTCGGTCGCGCAAGTTGCCGACTATGTCGGTCACGGTGCGCGGGTGCTCGTCGAGCGAGCCTTGGGACCGACCAACGGGTGTCTTGTCTCCCGCGGCTTTGCCCTTTTCATGGAATACTACGGAGATCATCTGCTCGATCATACGCGGACCTACGCAGGCATTGAGCGACTGCTCGCGGTCGCTCAGGCACAGGGAATAACGTTATCCGTGCTGACCAATAAGCCTGAGGCTGCGAGCCGCGCCATCGTTGCCGGGCTTGGTCTTGCCCCTTACTTCAGGGAAATTGTTGGAGGCGACACCCTGCCGACAAAAAAACCGGACCCTCAGGGAGTTTCCTACCTCCAGCGATTAACCGGAATCGATGCGCACGAGACCTTACTGATTGGTGACTCACAAATAGACTGCGAGACCGGCCGTGCCGCCGGAGTGCCGACCTGCGGGGTGATGTGGGGATTTGGCGCGAAAGACCTGAAAGTTCTGCCTCCGCAATTCTTAGTAGATACGCCTGAGCAGTTACGCAGGCTGGTCCTGTCTGAAATGATGAATGGTGAGCGATGAGTGATGAACGCAAAACGGAGTTGCCTCGCTTTAATTCAGCATTCAGCATTCTGCGTTCATCATTCTGAAAAGACCGGACGCAGCCGTGCAGCCATCCGTACCGTCTCGAGTGTCTCCTTGACATCATGTGCTCGGATAAGGTGCGCGCCGTTATAGACCGCGATAGCTGCACAGGCGAGAGAGCCGATCAAGCGATCTGTCGCATTCGGCTGACCCAGAATTTTGCCGATAAACGACTTGCGCGACACGCCGACCAGCAGCGGAAAGCCCAAGGAGCGCAACTCGGCGAGTTCACGCAGAACCGCACAATCCCACTCATCCCAAAGGATACCCGGCTTGCGGAAGAACCCAATGCCTGGATCGAGCACGATATGCTCGCGGGGAATCCCGGCCTGAGCGGCGATTCGCAGGCTTTCTTCCAGGGCTGCCTTGATCCGTGCCAGCGGTGTTCCTGTGCCAGGTGTCTTCTCGCTCGCCATGACGATCGCGCCAGCGCCGGACCTGGCAAGCAAAGCGGCCATGGCCGGATCATGCTTGAGTCCACTTACGTCATTGATAATCCGCGCGCCGGCCGCGAGCGCCGCCGCGGCGGATTGGGCTCGTTGCGTGTCGGCTGACACGGGCACGGTGACTCGTGCGGCAACCACCTTGATCGCGCGGGTTAATCGCTCGGTTTCTTCTTCCGTGGAGATGTGAGTTTTGAGGTAAGGGGCGGTGGACATCGCCCCAAGGTCAATGATATCTGCTCCTGCACTTGCCATGGCCTGCGCCGCCTCAGCCAGGCTTTCGAGGCTGGTCTGCACCGACCCTTTGTAAAACGATTCCGGGCTGACGTTGAGCACGGCCATCACGCGCACTGGCAGCGAGTCTCCAACACTGAGACCGGCAAGAGAAGACAATAGGGGCGTGGAGGAACTACGCATAACCAAGCAATCGCTGTGGCAGAAGTTGTACCCCAAAGAGACCGGCACCTCGCGAATCCTGCATTTTTTGTTTGCCAGTCTCCGGATTTTCTTCTACACTACCACAGGAATGAAAGAGGAGAACAGGCATGATCAAGCTCTACGACTTTCCTCGGAGTCCATACTGTCAGAAAGTCCGATTGGTGTTGGCTGAAAAAGATCTTTCGTACGAGAAAATCTTCGTTGATCTGACTAAGAACGAACAAAAGTCTCCGGATTTCCTGCGTCTCAATCCCTACGGGAAAGTGCCGGTCCTGATTGACGAGGACGAGGTGATCTATGACTCGACCGCCATCAATGAATACCTGGAAGATGAATACCCGCATCCACCGCTGATGCCGGAGCAGTCAAGCGAGCGCGCACGGGTGCGGATGTTTGAGGACTTTGCCGATAACTCCTTTACCGCGCAGGCTACCCTGCTGGTGTTGGAACTACGCAAGTCCCCCGAGCAGGTCGATCAGGAACGAGTCCAGCGTTATCGCTCCGATTTGCTGCGGGTTCTGGAGTTCCTCGAACGCCACCTCGAAAGCAAGGAATATATTGCCGGGACCTTTTCACTGGCGGATCTGGCGTTTGCTCCCCGTCTGTTGATCCTTTCTACCCTGGGGGTGGAGATCCCTGCACGTCTGAGAAACGTGCTGGCCTGGAGCGAACGTTTGAAGCAGCGTCCTTCGGTCAAACAACTGCAGCAGGAACTGGCCTCTCTGTAGTGCAGCAAGTTCTCGCCGCAACCGGACGGAAGGGAGGAGACCGTGTCTGACTTGCCCGCTATTATCCCTGTGTTCCCTCTGCCTAATGTCGTCCTGTTTCCCGAGGTCATGTTACCCCTGCATATCTTCGAGCCGCGCTACCGCCAGATGGTGCACGACGCGAAGGACAAAACTCCGCCGTTGATCGGCATGGCGTTGTTGCGTGGCGATTGGCAGGAACAGTACGAGGGCCGACCGGAGATCTTTCCCGTCTGCTGCGTTGGCGAGATGATTCGGATGGAGCCGCTGCCGGACGGTCGTTTCAATATCTTGCTCAAAGGCGTGCGTGAATGCCGGATCAAAGAGGAACTCTCCGGCAAAATGTACCGTGAAGCCGTGATCGAATGGCGACCCTCGGCGAAGGAACCCTTGCTTCCCGAACTGCGGCAAGACCTCAACGGCTTGCTCGAGACCTACTTGCAGAAGAACGAGGCAGTGCGGAAATTCCTGACCGACCCTTCGATCGAGGACAGCTTCTTTGTCAATTTCTTTGCCTTCCACCTCGACTTCCTGCCGATTGAAAAACAAAGCCTCCTCGAAGCGACAACCGTTCCGGAGCGAGCGACTCTCCTGCGTGATATGCTTGACTTCAAGCTGACCGCGGCCCGCTGGCCCGAGGGCGGTCCCGGTGGCTCCGGCAAGCCGCGCATGCACTAAACTGCCTTTTCTATCCCCGTGGGGTTGCTAACGGCGCGAAAACGCTGGCAACCCCGCGTCTTTTTTGGAGAAACGCGCCATACCGACTTCCCTCTATTCCTCGCCATTTCCCACGTTTTCCCAACAAAGTCCCATCAATTTTCACAACAGTCACGATGAGTGAGGAAATCCCTACCTTGCGACATGCTCTTCATAGGCAGAGAAGTGCAACTCCCCCAGGATCTGTCGCACTATTTCTCGTGCAGGTAAATCGTCCAGTTTGACTCCGCGGCTCACACACAAAAGCTCGACCCCTATCGGTAATCCATCTTTGGCGTAGTCGATCCGGCGTTCTGGGTCGAGGTCTCGGCCGTAGCTATAGAGTCGGCCTTCAGGAGGCATGTAGATGTACAGCGCGTCAGCCTCCGAATTGTATTCGTATCGCATGGGAAGATCCTCCATGTCTCAGTCTGCTGTGGTGATAATTTTCTGTGGGTTTGATCCTTTGGCGACAACGACTTTAATGCTTCGGCCCGCTGGGTATCCGACGTGTACCGGGTTTCCCGCTTTGTCGGTGTACGAGTAGCTCGGGTTGCTCAGCACCGCTTCAACCTCTGCTTCGCTAATATTTCTTTGGGCCATCCGTAAACGCGCATGCTTCGTATATTCAACCCGCGCTGCCACATCCGTCCCTTCGTACGCTCTCCAGGTAGGCGGCGATCGCCTCCCGGATGTTCGCTACCGCCTCTTCCTTGGTCTCCCCTTGCGAGTGGCACCCTTTGAGGGCCGGGCACCAGATGTGAAAGCCGCCTTCTGCTTCTGGTTCGAGAATCACGGTGTAGCGCATAGATGTTCCTTAGGCCCAGCTAAACTACTCGTCTCTTGCGCTATCCGGCAACAAACCGCATGCACGGCCAACCTTTTCCGTTATCTCTTGCTCTCCTAAATCGTGCTTTCGTAACCTTCTGAGTTGCCTCATGGCGCTATCGAAGGAGATTTTCGTGTACTTTACCAACAATACTTCAGACATTTTTTGAGCGAAAGGGATTACCCAAAAAGGCCACGAACTGCTTGAATGTGAGTGTGCAACTCCAACTCAATCGGTTCATGGCCTATGACAATTGTCACTGACATTCTGAAACAGATGCCCGGGGTCCGTCAACCACAACGGAAGTTCCTGGCTGTGTTGTTTGCCACGATCCTTGCCCTGCGCGGGCGCGTCACCGGTCGCAATCTGAGTCGCTACTGCGACTACTCTGAGCGCACGATGGCGCGCCAGTTCCGGGCGTCCTTTGCGTGGCCGGACTTTCATCAGCGCGTCATGAATGCGGCGCTCGATCCGCGCTCGGCCCTGATCTCGGCGCAGGATGCCTCTTTTATTCCGAAGAGCGGCAAACAGACTTTCGGGCTGGGGCACTTCTTCAACGGCTGCGCTAATCGCGCCGAACGTGGGCTGGAGATTTCGACCCTGGCGGTAGTGGATGTGACGCACCGGTGCGCGTTCACGCTCGCGGTGGCCCAGACGCCACCAGGCGATGGGGAGGCAACAAGCCAGCAGGAAGAGGACGCGACCAGAATTGATTTCTACAAGCAGCACCTGCGCGACCAGCGGCAGCGCTTGCCCCCGAGCGTTACACATCACTGCGTGGACGGCTACTTTGCGAAAAAGAAATATATTGACGAAGTCGTTGCCCTCCAGCTGCACCCGATCACGAAGCTGCGGTGCGACGCCAACTGCCTGTTCCCGTATCTCGGCCCGCACCCAAAGCGCCGCGGGCCGCAGCGCAAGTATGACGGCAAGGTCAACTTTCACGACCTGCGCCGCTTTGCGCATCTCGGCCCGCTGGAGGAGCGAGACTATGTCCATCTCTACACGGCCCTGGTCTGGCACGTGTCGCTCAAGCGGAAGCTGCGCGTGGTGGTCCTCGTCAAGCGGAAAGATCCTCACAAGCCACGGTCTATTGTCTTGGCCTCGACCGATCTGGAGTTGGACGGGCGCAAGCTGGTGGAGTTCTCCGTGGCGCGTTTCCAGATCGAGTTCGTCTTCCGCGACAGCAAACAGTTCACCGGACTGAGGGACTGTCAGGCCCGAGCCGAAGCAGCACTCGATTTTCAGTTCAATGCTTCCCTGGCGACGCTCAATCTGGTGCGGGCCGAAGAATTGCTGGCCGCTCCGGACCAATCCTCTCAAGTCTTCTCGATGGCAAGCTGGAAACAACGTCATTTCAATGAACGATTGCTCGATTTATTTATTACGAACTTAGCTCTCGACCCGACTTGGGTAAAAAATCAACCTGGTTATGATGAACTCAGCACTTACGGCACGATTGCCGCCTGATTTTGTCCGAACCATTGTACAGGAGTTTTTGTAATTTCTCGCAAGCTGAGCCCAAATTTCTTTAGAGACGCCCGGCCGGACCCGAAAGGATGAGGCGTCCGATCGACCATCCCAACCACAGGAGCACTTATCTATGGCCGTGGCACTGAGACAGCAGA
>JBGPOI010000171.1:0-8903 GCA_041487975.1 Binatia bacterium
GAGGCTCAGGTTCCTACCAACGCCACCTGCCCACTATCGGCATACTGGGCTACCCCCTCCAGATCGGCCACGCTCCGCGCCCGCAACGGATTCAGATGCAGGGAGCGCACCAGTGCGAGTCGAGAAAGTACACCGCTTCGTCACAGACCACTGAGTTGTAGCGCTTCTGACACACATGTCCGCTGCGCCGAGCGCGGCGATTCAACGCCCCCGCCTAGCCAGTCAGCAGCGCGCGCATACTGCGGGCCAAGGGGTGACGGCCGGTGCGGACCAACAGATGAAAGTGATTCGGCAACAGAGCCCAGGCGTACACCCTCAGGGCCTCCGCTGCGGCCACCCTGGCCAGTCGCTGGACGAAATCCTCCCGCTCGGCGTCATCCTGCAAGAGCCGCTGCCGCGCGCTCCCCCGCGCCCTCACAGGGTGCAGCCCACCGGGGGCATCGAGTCGGGGACCACGTGGCAGAGCGCCGCGCCTACCATAACCCGAATTTCCCTGCACCGTCCCCTAGACCACTGTTCGAGCATTTTGACTTTCTCAAGCTCTCCTTCGGCGTATAGCCCACATTTTACACCACTTTACCTACGATTCTTCCGGGAGCAAACTGCTTAGTGGGGAAGGAAAAGCAGGTGGACAGAAGCGAGAGGCTCACCGAGGCACAGAGGACGCTTGAAGGAGCGAAAGCACTATTACAGAGTGGAGATTTTCGAGGATGTGTTTCTCGTTGTTACTATGCTGTGTATCAAGCAATGTGGGCCGCCGTTGGCAATCCAGAGAAAAAGCCTCGCTGGGAGCATTTCGGGCTCATCAATACTTTTGTTCGTGGGAGATGGATGAACCCCGAGGTCGAAATGCGAGGCCCTGGGCTGCTGGAAGCTCAGCGATTCGCTCTACGTCGGCTCTATGATCTTCGGCTTGGCGCGGATTATCGTCTCGATGACATCACTCGCAGAGAAGCAGAGTGGGCGATCCAAACCGCTCAAGCAATCCTTAGCGTTGTCGAGCACTAGGAGGCATAAAATGGCTCAGAGGCTGAAGGCAAAAGGGCGTGCACTTGCTGACGCCGTGTTACGATTGAGTCAGTATGTACATCAACACTATCCCCAAGCCGTCCTGACCATGCTCGCTGTTCCCTATACGGATGAGGACCTGACGATTGATGTCGCTCTGCCAGAAGGAGTCAACTTGCGAGAGGTTAGCGATGATCTTATCCGTATGTGTCTCACCATTGAAGACGAATTAGGAATCTCGATTTTGACGCAGACCAGCCGGTTGACAACCGTCGAAGAAACCGCACGATGAAGCGCCTTTCTGGTTGCCGAGCTGCGCGTGTCAGCAAGCGGCATCGTTGTCTACTCCCGCTCCCTCACGGTCACGGCTCGGTTATCAGTCATCGTATGGTAGAGGGCGCCGGGGTAGGCAAGGCGGAGGGGACTGGCCATGCGCCAGAGATACCACGAGAAACTGATAATTCAAGACCTGACCCCAATTTTTTCTATGATGCTCGATCCGCATGAAACCGCGCCCTTGCGCGCAGGAAAGGAGGTTCACCATGGCCCGCTTTGAGGAATACGCGAACAAATACAAACACATTCAGATGGAACGGCGCGACGGCATTTTGCAGATGCGCTTGCATACGGATGGTGGGACGCTGCACTGGGGCGAAGCCCCACACGCCGAGTTAGGCCAATGTTACTACGACGTCGGCAGCGATCCGGAAAACCGTGCGGTCATCGTGACGGGAACAGGCGAGTATTTCAACGCCCGATATGCACGTGGTCCGCGGTGGGAAATAAATCCGCAGACCTGGGATCACATTTACTGGGATGGGAAGAAGCTGCTCACGAATCTCCTCGACATCGAGGTCCCGATGATCGCCGCCGTCAATGGTCCAGCGACGATTCACGCCGAGCTCGCCGTGCTGTGCGACATTGTCATTGCCTCTGATACGGCAGTCTTCCAAGACGCTCCCCATTTCCCCAATGGCATCGTGCCGGGCGACGGGGTTCATATTGTCTGGCCGCTGCTGTTGGGCCCGAACCGGGGTCGATATTTCTTACTCACTGGACAGAAACTCTCGGCGCAAGAGGCGCTCACTCTCGGAGTCGTGAACGAAGTCGTGCCGCGCGAGCAGGTGCTCGATCGGGCCTGGGAATTGGCGCGACAGATTGTCAAACAGCCGCCCCTCACCGTTCGCTATGCGCGAGTGGCGATCACGCAGCAACTCAAGCGGCTAATGCTGGACAATCTTGGCTATGGGCTGGCCTTAGAGGGGTTAGGAGCGCTGGAGCATTGGCCAGGGAGCAAAAAGAAATAAATGCAAAAAGGAGGATACCTATGTGGCGAGTGAGTCCTGTCCCGTTTGCAGAGATGGATGAAGGGATGCGGGCGATCGTCCGGGCAAGTGATGAAGCGCTGGGCGGATCAGAGTGGATTCAGGCGTTTGCCCACGCTCCGGACATCTATAAGCCGTTCGTCCGATTCTATTATGATTACATCATGACCGACCGTGCAGGGATCAGTCTCAAATTGACAGAACTGGTTCGTCACGTGGTCGCTGAAAAGAACCAGTGCCAATTGTGAATACGTGCTGTGTATGCCTCGGCGAGGCAGCAAGGGATGACGGACGACATGTTGGCGGCCATTCCACACTATCAAGACAGTCCGTTGTTTACTCCACGAGAGAAGGCAGCGTTCCACTTTGCCGAGATAATGGCTGGTGATCATAAACAGATATCGCAAGAACTGTTCGATGAATTACGCCAGCATTTTTCCGAACAGGAGATTCTGGAATTGGGCTGGCGAATCGCGATCTTTGTTGGCTATGGACGATTAGTCTATGCCCTGGGCCTCGAAGATGTCGGGAAACTCTGCCCACTCTCCGCAGTTCATGGAGACATGCAGATGAACGGGGAATGAGTGGGGGGGGTATCCTTAGGCGCAGGCGACCGTGTAGACGTTCCGTAAACCGGCAGGCAGGGAAAACTCCTGCCAGGTTTCCCCTCCATCACGCGTGCCGAACACCTGGCCGATGCTGTTCACACCGTAGACACACCTTGCGTTCTGACGACTCACCGCGACAGCCATCATCGTGCGGCGTGGTGTGACATGGCGATCAAAGCGCCGCCACGTTTCTCCAAGGTCCTGACTGCGGTAGATGGACCCCGCCTGACTCATCGCAGCCGGGCTGAGCGCTGCATACAGGGTGCGGGGATCATCGGGGGCCGCCTGGATATCGCGCCCGTAAGCAAAGGGCGAGAAACGCCAGATCTCCAACTCGCGCCAGCTCTCCCCCCGATCGGCGCTACAAAACAGCCCCATGCGGTTCGCTAGGAACACCGTTCCTGGCGGTGCGGCGCTGACGGTCACGGCATGAGCATCCATCATGCCCTCAACTTCGGTGTCGCTCCCAAGTTGGCTCCTCAGGTGAGGCCGGTCAGCAAGCTTGAGCAAGGCTGGAGTACAGTCCCTCCAGGTGTCGCCTCCGTCTGGACTGTGGATGACACCGCCAACTTCGAGCGCTGCATAGATGTTATTCGGATTGCTTGGATCAATCGCGAGGCGAATAACGCGCAGCGGAAATGCCATCCGCACTGCCCCAGCTGTCGCCACGATCGGCAGTTGCCGCCAGCTTTCCCCACCGTTGTCAGTGCGATAGATCGCCGGTGGAGCTGTCCCAAGATACAGGATCTGAGGATTGTACGGGTGAAAGACGATCGTCCACACCACTCCTCCCTGATCTGGAAACGCGAGGCGCTCCCACTGTTCCCCACCGTCGGAGCTGCGATACGGACCGTATTGAGTACCAACATACACAATCCGCGGAGCGCGTGGATGAATGGCAACCGTGCGTACTTCAACTTTATCTGGTAGGCCTGTAGTGAGATGCCGCCACTCGGCGGCGCCAACTTCCTGGCGAAAGAGGCCTCCAAGCGTTCCCGTACTTTCAGTTGCAGTCCACTGTGGGACGCCGACATACACATAATGAGGCATCGGTTGCCCTCCTTGTACGGCGTAGCACCCTTCTCTGTGAGGTTCGCAGATTCCCGATCTTTGGCTGTGTGTCCTCCTGGGATATAACACAACACGCTCCGTGCAGAAAAGAACCGCGAGACTTTGCGAATCACGGGAAGGTGGGCGGTCAGCTCGCCAATATGCCTGTGCTGCTCCTGACTACGACCGGGGCCAAGAGCGGTCGGGCGATCACGAAGCCGCTTGTGTACACCACCGATGGCGAGCGCCTCGTCGTGATCGCCTCTTTCGCCGGAGCCCCCCACAATCCCCCGTGGTACCACAACTTAGTCGCCAACCCGGTGGCGACGGTCGAACTGGGCAGCGGATGCTTTCAGGTCAGGGCCACAGTTACATCTGGCGAGGAGCGCCAGCGGCTGTTCGACCGCTCCAGACCAGCAGCGGCGCCGCCGAACATTCATAGTGAATCGCGCCACACGCGCAGCCACCCGTAAATGGAACAGAGACTGGCATACAGAGAGTCCTCCCTTGTGGTCCCGGCTTTATCACTTCAGAGGGAGAAACAAAAGCGTGCGGGCGCTGTCCTCTTGTCTCGCCACAAGAAAAACCAGAGACACATTGAATGTGAAGAAGGCTCCGGCAATGTTTTTGCCGCTTTATTCCACTAACTCAAGAACGTCCCCTATATCCCTATGATGGCCTATGATGGCTGCTGGGCGGCAATACTGGCTGCCTAAACGGCATGTCCGAGCATGCATTCGCTTGCTTTCGATCTGCGATTTGCACCAGAACCCGAACCATTAAGTGCCGACCGACTATCTTATTGTAAAAATTTTATCGCTGTGCAACACTTCGCGCTATGGAACTCGGGACCAGGCATGCACGGCGCAGGCGCGGGATTTTGCACAAGGTGCGCGGTTTGAATGCCACCGAGGGTTACGGGACGCTCAACCTCCAAGTAGGAAAGCGTCCTAATCGAGAAGGAGGACTGACGCGATGAGTGCAGATGTAGCACAATTTAAACCGAACGGAATTCCGACTCCCGCAGAGCTGGGCTTCGACCCTGCTGCAATGCGCCAGAAGTACGCCGAGGAGCGTGCAAAGCGTCTCCGCGCGGACGGGAACCACCAATACCAGGAAATCACAGGCGAGCACGAGCACTACAACGTGGACCCCTACGTCGAGCCGGGCTTCACTCGCCCCGCGATTCACGAAGAGCTCGATGTGGTGATCGTCGGCGGGGGCTTTGGCGGCCTCCTGGCGGCGGCTCGGCTGCAGAAGGCCGGGATCACCGACCTGCGCATCCTCGAGAAGGCCGGTGATTTTGGCGGGACCTGGTACTGGAACCGCTATCCCGGCGCGCAGTGTGATATTGAATCCTACGTGTATCTGCCGCTACTCGAAGAGACCGGCTACATCCCGAAGGAAAAGTACTCCTTCGCGCCGGAGATCTTTGAACACGCCCAGCGGATCGGGAAACATTTCAACCTCTATGAGAAGGCCTGTTTCCAGACGCAGATTAAAGAGGCGCGCTGGGACGAGGAGGCAGGGCGTTGGACGGTTACCACCGATCGCGGCGATGTCTTCAAGGCGTGCTTTGTGATCATGTCGAGTGGGCCCCTGAACCGGCCCAAGCTCCCTGCAATCCCGGGGATCGAGAAGTTCAAGGGACATACCTTCCACACGAGTCGCTGGGACTACGACTACACTGGCGGCGACACCACCGGCGGCTTGCATAAGCTCAAGGACAAACGCGTGGGCATTATCGGGACCGGGGCCACTGCGATTCAGTGCGTGTCGCATCTCGGCGAGCACGCGCTGCAGCTCTATGTGTTCCAGCGCACGCCCTCCTCAGTGGACGAACGCGGCAACAAGCCCACCGATCCGGAATGGGTGAAGACGCTCACGTCTGGATGGCAGGACTATCGGAACCACAACTTCTGCTCCATTTTGGCTGGGCTCCCCGTCGACGAAGATCTGGTGGGCGATAAGTGGACGAGCCTGTTCAAGATGCTCTCCAAGCTGATGGCGGGCAAAGAAGCCTCGGGCCTCTCCGACGAAGCGATGGCGTACCTGTCGGAGGTCGCCGATTACCAGAAGATGAACGAGATTCGTAATCGTGTCTCCTCGACCGTGAGCGACCCGCAGACGGCCGAGGCGCTCAAGCCGTGGTACGGGCAATGGTGCAAGCGCCCGACCTTCAACGACGAGTACCTGCCCACCTTCAACCGGCCCAACGTGAAGCTGGTGGACACCAAGGGGAAGGGCGTCGAGCGCGTGACCGAGCACGCGGTGGTCGTGGACGGCGTCGAGTACGAAGTGGACTGCCTGATCTACGCGACGGGTTTCGAGGTCGGGACGGCGTACACGCGGCGCGCCGAGTTCGAGGTGTACGGCCGCGACGGTGTGCCCCTATCCGACTACTGGGCGAAGGGCATGAAGACCTTCCACGGCTTCCTGAGCCACGGTTTCCCGAACCTCTTTCATATGGGGCTCACTCAGACCGGCCTCGCGCCGAACTTCACCTACATGCTGAACGGGCAGGCCAACCACATCGCCCATATCGTCACGCAGGTACGCGCGCGCGCAGCGAAGTCCGTGGAGCCCACTCCCGAGGCCGAGGCCGACTGGGTGAAGCTGGTGACCGGACCGACCTTCATGACCGCGTACCAGGACGTCTGCACGCCTGGCTATTACAACGGCGAGGGGAAAAGGGAGGGCCAGGGTTTCCTCGAGAGCCAGTACCCCGAAGGCGCGGTGCCCTTTTACGAAATGCTCGCCCGCTGGCGCGAACATGGTGATTGCGCAGGGCTCATCGTGGAGCAGGTCGAGGAGAGCATCTAGGGAACCCAGCCGGTTTGCAAGAGGGAGGAGCGAGAGAAAAGGGCAACAAGTAGAGGTTGCAGGCATAGATCCGGCCTCGGTCCGGAGCGACCGCTCCGGGGGCCATGATGAATGCCGCGCTCTTTCTCCTCATCCGCAAAGCGGCTTGTTCCAGCCGTGCTCTCCGCCGGGTCCGAAAGAGCCGCTCCGACCTGTTGTGCCATCTCTATCATTCGAGGATTTAGGGGACGTTGGAGGGAAATTGGGATTTGACATTAGTGCAAAGCTGCTCCCAATACGCCGCCTCCTGGCGGCCACGCCGTGCCACCGCGTAGATCGTCGCCCGATGTACGCCTAAGGCTCGCGCCGCCGCAGGCCCACTCTGGCCCAACCACTCTAGCCAGAGATAGGCCACCCCAGCCCGCGCCCGGCTCACCGCCGCGCGTCGGCCACTCCCTCTGAGCTCCTCTGCGCGGACCCCCACCGCCTGACACACCCGCTCGATCACCCTTTCCACAGGAGCACCCGCCACGTCCCCCTCTCCTGCGCTTGACGCCCTTCCACCTCCTGGCGGACCTGCTCAACAAACGCGCGGCTGCCCAATATCCGTTCCTCTCCCGCATATTCTTCCCGACCTCGCCGCAATTCTTGCACCGCCTGCCACCCCCCGGCACTCCGCATCAACCCGCTCCCTTGCAACTCCACCCGTCGCCCCTGTGTCACCCCGGCTGCCATAAACCGCAGCTACTCCCCTCGGGCCCGCACTCTGGTCCTCCCGAACTGGGTGAAAACCGCCGCCGTGTCTTGCCAGCCGTAGGCTCGGGTTCCTCCTAACGCCACATGCCCACTATAGGCATACTTGGCTAACCCCTCCAGATTGGCCACGCTCCGCGCCCGCAACGGATGCAGATGCAGGGAGCGCACCAGTTCGAGCAAGTACACCGCTTCGTCACAGACCACCGATTTATAACGATTCTGCAACACATGTCCGCTACGCTGAGAGCGGCGATTAACCGCCCCTGCATAGCCAGTCAGCAGCGAGCGCATACTCCGGGCCAAGGGGTGACGTCCGGTGCGGACCAACAGATGAAAGTGATTCGGCAAAAGAGCCCAGGCGTACACCCTCAGGGCCTCGGCTTCGGCCACCCTGGCCAGCCGCTGGACGACATCCTCCCGCTCGGCGTCAGCCTGAAAGAGCCGCTGCCGCGCGCTCCCCCGCGCCCTCACATGGTGCAGCACCCCGGGGGCATCCAGCCGGGGACCACGCGGCAGAGCGCCGTGCTTACCAGAACCCGAATTTCCCTGTACCGTCCCCTATGATGACGAGGCCATTCTATGTCTCAGTTGTGGTTCCAATCGTTGCTGAACCAGTTTTCGCAAATACTTGGATGCATCTAAGATTTCGATACCGATAAGCTTGCCGCTCTTGTTCAGTTCAGCTGTAACACCAGGCTCGATCTCCACCGATTTGGCTTCCTCCCCAGCCTGGATCAACACGTACAACACATCGTTCTCAGGGTAATATTTCACTGATCCCTTCGGTTTCATTTGGGTACCCACCTCTGACGTTGAATTCTGGCCTGTACTTGTCGCTTCGTGACCGTATGAACAGTCACTGCAGTCATCTCCTCCCCTTTTTCCTCGTACGCCACGACTAATCTTTTGTAGCTCCCTTGGAATCTTACCCGCTGGACGGCCATAAACCTACCTGTCTCAATATCAAAGTAGCGCTCTATCGCAGTGAGCAAGATTCCTTCGACCACCTGCTGTGGGATGTGACGGAACTCCATCCGATCTCGCATGTACTCCGTGTAATGGATCGTCTTCATTGTCGGCGCAACGATACCACGAAGCCTTGTTAAAGAAACGGGAGCCCCCAGGGTTGTGTATTACTGCGTACCCTCTTCCCCGTAACACGCTCTCAACGTCGGAAGAAAACAGCACGGGTGAACAAGTCACCCGTGGCACCCGGCGCGGCTTCCATACGCCCAGCGGTCTCTCGACGGACCTGAGGCGTTATCGGGCTTGCCTTGCGTCGGCCTGATCGCGTATCCATCGCGTGGTCAGGTCCCCTCGTCAAAAGTTATAATTCAAGACCTGATCCCTAATC
>JBGPOI010000172.1:0-8854 GCA_041487975.1 Binatia bacterium
CGCATTGACCGCCTCGCCCCAGACGAGAAAGCCCTGCTGCAGCAATTAGCGGTCATTGGCCGGGAGTTTCCGTTGAGCGTGGTGAAGCACGTCCTCTCGCAGCCGGAAGCCGACCTCTATCGGATTCTTGCTTCGCTCCAACGCAAAGAATTTCTCTACGAACAGCCCGCCTTTCCCGAAGTCGAATACATTTTCAAGCATGCGCTCACCCAAGAAGTGGCGTACGGTACGGTGCTGCAGGAGCAACGCAAGCTCTTACACGAGCGCACGGGCCAGGCGTTGGAAACTGTGTACGTCGCGACGCTGCCTGAGCACTACAGTGACTTAGCGCATCACTACCGTCGCAGTCCCAACACCGAGAAAGCCATCACGTATCTCCAACTGGCGGGACAGCAGGCGGTGCAACGCTCGGCCAACACTGAGGCGATCAGCCATCTCACTGCGGCGCTGGACTTGCTCTTGACGCGTCCGGAGACGCCGGAGCGGGCAGCACAGGAACTCACCCTGCGCCTGGCGGTGGGGCCGCCGTTAATGGCTGCTCAGGGGTGGGCCGCACCGGCGGTCGAACAGCACTACACCCGCGCCCGGGCGTTGTGTGTCCAGCTCGGCAACTCCCCGCAGCGCTTTCCGATGCTGTGGGGCCTCTGGCTGTTTCACCTGATACGAGGCGAGCTGCGCACGGCGCAGGCACTGGCGGAGGAGTGTCTGCAGTTCGCAGAGCCGACGGACGAGGCCAGGTTGCTCATACCAGCGCACTTTGCGGCAGGGGTCACCTGCCTGTACCGAGGGGAGTTTGTCCGTGCCCAGGTGTCGGTGGAGCAGAGCGTGGTGCACTACCAGCCCCAGCACCATGCGCTGACCCCCCTCTACGGAAATATGAATCCGCAGGTTGCGAGTCTCGGTCATATGGCCTGGGCGTTGTGGTTTCTGGGGTATCCGGAGCAGGCCCGGACGCGGATGTACGAGGCGCTGCACCTGGCGCAGGAGCTCGGCCACCCCTATAGTCTCGGTTTACCTTGACCTCTGCTGCTGGGTTGCATGTGGAGCGCAGGGAAGGGCATATCGCCCAGGAGCGCGCGGAGGTGATAGTGGCGCTGTCGAGCGAGCACGGGTTTCCCGATTACGCTGCATTGGGAACTATCCAGCGGGGCGGAGCGCTGATCGTGCAGGAGCAGTGGGAGGAAGGAATCGCGCAGGTACGGCAGGGCCTGGAGGCGTATGCAGGAGAAGTCCCAAGGATGATGTATCTCGCCTGGCTGGCCACAGGGTATGGAGGGGCAGGACAGATGGAGAACGGGCTGGAGGCGATAGCGGAGGCGCTGCGGTTGGTGGACAAGAATGACGAGCGGTGGTGCGAGGCGGAGGTGTATCGGCTGTACGGGGAGCTATCGCTCCGAAGGGAAGAAAGGGAGACGGGGAGAGTGGGAGACGAAAAACCATTCCCCCATTCTCCCATTCCCCCCTTCCCCCTTTCTTCCCCAGAAGCGTGTTTTCACAAGGCTATTGAGATTGCTCGCCAGCAACAAGCGAAGTCCTTGGAGTTACGAGCAGTGATGAGCTTGAGCCGGCTGTGGCAGAGGCAAGGCAAGCAACACGAAGCGCACAAGCTGTTAGCCGAGATTTATGGTTGGTTCACCGAAGGGTTTGACACGAAAGACTTGCAAGAGGCGAAGGCGTTGCTGCAAACACTCCAGGACTAAAGGGTGCCACAAAAGACGGCGACCATGGATCTCCCGCGCCTCCGCCAACAAATCGCTGCCGGACGTATACGTATTGAGTTCGCTCTTCCCCATGCGCTCACGGAAGCCTTTAAGGACGGTCTGACCGTCGCAGAACTCCGCACCGCCGTGCTGACCGGAGACGCTATCGAAGACTACGAATCCCGGATCTTATTGCTTGCGTTCACTGCGCCAGAGCGGATTCCCTATCACGTTGTGGTAGAGTACGTTCCTGGCGAAGTCGTCGCGACAGTCGTCACCACGTATATTCCCGACACGGTCCATTGGGAGCCGCCCGACTGGAAACGACGGAAGAAAGGACGACGAAAGAAAAGATGAGGACAATTTCTCGTACGCACTGTACCAGAGACTGCCCCGGACACCCACAGCTTGCGCGGGTAAGTCAGGCATTTACGCGCCGTGGCAGCCTGGTCGAAGTGATTATCAGCCGTATCCCAGCGAGTGTGTGCCCCATGTGCGGGCAATCGTTTCTCGCGGAGGAGACTGCCCAGCGGGTCGAGGCGTTGCTGCGTTCCTTCCATGGGACTCGTGGTGCTGTCCCAGCGTTGCCCTCAGCGAAGGTCTACATCGATTTCGAAGAAGCTGGGAAAAGGAAGAAGGCGGCATAGTGCGGTCTGATATTGGGTTTCATGACACAGTCACCACCTCACGACCGCCAGGAATGGGAAGCGAGCAATGAGTTCCTTTGCTGAGATTCGCGAGCAAGTGCTTGAGCTGCTCCAGCGTGAAAGCCGGGTCGCGTATCGCGTCCTGAAACGACTCTTTTCGCTTGACGACGAGTATGTTGAAGACCTAAAAGCAGACCTGATCGACGCCAAACGGCTCGCGATTGATGAAGATGGCAAGGTCTTGGTCTGGGTCGGCACGGACTCAGAGGGCGAAACGGCGAAAAGGGAAAAAGGCGGAGAGAGTCTAGGGTCTTACGGCCAGCGCCGAGAGGCCAAACCCATTGCGTATACACCCCCGCATCTGGCGGAACGTATCCGCGCGGAACAAGCCGCGCTGGAAGCCCGCGGAGCAACGGACGGTGAACGCAAGACCATCACGGCGCTGTTTGCTGACCTCAAAGGCTCGACGGCGTTGATCGAAGGACTGGACCCCGAAGAAGCCCGAGCGATTATTGATCCGGCCTTGCAGTTGATGATGGACGCCGTGCATCAGTATGACGGCTATGTCGCGCAAGCGTTGGGCGATGGCATCTTTGCCTTGTTCGGTGCGCCGCTGGCGCATGAAGATCATCCCCAACGGGCGCTGTATGCTGCGCTGCGCATGCAAGAAGCGATGCGCCGCTATGCCGATACCTTACGCGCCAAAGGCTATCCGCCCCTGTTGATGCGAGTCGGGATCAATACAGGGGAGGTGGTGCTGCGCTCGATCCGTAAAGATGATCTGCATGCGGACTATGTGCCGGTCGGGCATTCGACCAACCTCGCGGCGCGCATGGAACAGTTGGCCACTCCCGGTACGATCGTCGTCTCGGCCTATACCCATCGGCTGACTGATGGCTACTTTGCCTTTAAGGATCTCGGCCCCACGCAGATCAAGGGGGTAGAAGAACCCTTGAACATTTATGAAGTGCTCGGGGCAGGGCCATTACGCACGCGGTTGCAAGTGTCTGCCCGGCGAGGGCTAACGCGGTTTGTGGGGCGCCAGAGTGAGATGGAGCAGTTACAGCGGGCGCTGGAGCAGGCCAAAGCCGGGCAGGGGCAGATCGTGGGGACGATGGGCGAGCCAGGGCTGGGCAAATCGCGCTTGTTCTACGAATTTAAGCTGCTCTCGGTGAGCGGCTGTCTGGTGCTGGAAGCCTATTCAGTGTCACACGGCGAAGCGACGGCGTATCTGCCGGTCATTGAATTGCTCAAGAGCTACTTTGATATCCAAGGTTCCGATGATGAACGCAAGCGGCGCGAGAAGGTCACCGGGAAAGTACTCAACTTAGATCGCAGCTTGGAAGACACCCTCCCCTATCTGTTCGCCTTGCTCGGCATTGAAGAACAACCCTCGCCACTCCAACAAACGGAACCGCAGATTCGCCGCCGCCGCACCTTTGAGGCGCTCAAGCATTTATTCTTGCGCGAGAGTCTCAACCAACCCCTCATTCTCATCTTTGAAGACTTGCACTGGATTGATGAAGAAACGCAAGGCGTCTTGGACGTGCGCAGTGAGAGTGTGGCCAGCGCTAAGGTACTGCTCCTCACCAACTACCGCCCGGAGTATCGCCATGAGTGGGGACAGAAGACGTATTACACGCAGCTACGCTTAGCACCGTTGGGACGAGCAGAGGCCGAGGAGTTGCTCACATTCTTGCTGGGCAACGATGCCAGTCTCACGCCCATGAAAGCGCTAGTCTTGGAGAAGACCCAAGGCACGCCGTTTTTCATGGAAGAGATGGTACAGACCTTAGCCGAAGAAGGGGCACTCAGCGGGGAGCGCGGGTCCTATCGGCTGGCGAAGGCACCCACTACCTTGCACCTGCCCTCCACCGTGCAAGCGATTCTGGCGGCCCGCATTGACCGGCTTGCGCCAGACGAGAAAGCCTTGCTGCAACAACTCTCTGTCATTGGCCGAGAATTCCCCTTGGGCTTGATCCGCCAGGTCATTCCCCACCCGGAAGCCGACCTCTACCGACTGCTGGCGTCGCTCCAACGTAAAGAGTTTCTCTACGAACAACCGGCCTTTCCCGAAGTGGAGTACATCTTCAAGCATGCGCTCACGCAGGAGGTGGCGTACGGCACGGTACTACAAGAGCAACGTAAGCGGTTACACGAGCGCACCGGTCAGGCATTGGAAACCGTGTACACCGCGACGCTCCCTGAGCACTACAGTGACTTGGCCCATCACTATCGTCGCAGTCCCAACTCCGAGAAAGCCATCACGTATCTCCAGCTAGCGGGCCAACAGGCGGTGCAACGCTCGGCCAACCCCGAAGCGATCAGCCATCTCACGGCGGCGCTGGAGTTGCTCATGACGCGCCCGGAGACGCGAGAGCGGGCCGCGCAGGAACTCCAGCTACGTCTCATACTGGGACCGGCGCTGATGTCCGCTCAAGGGTGGGCCGCGCCGGCGGTGGGACAGCACTACACTCGGGCCCATGAGTTGTGTGCCCAGCTGGTGGGCGACTCCCCGCAACGCTTTCCGGTGCTGTGGGGCCTCTGGGCGTTTCACTGGGGCCGAGGCGAGCTGCGTACGGCGCAGCCGCTGGCGGAGGAGTGCCTGCAGCTTGCGGAGCCGACGAACGAAGCCGAGTTGCTCATACCAGCACACCATGCCGTAGGGACTACCTTCCTGCACCGAGGGGAGTTTGTCCGCGCCCGGAGGGCGCTGGAGCAGAGCGTGGCGCTCTACCAGCCCCAGCACCATGCGTTGACCCCCCTCTACGGCAGTCTCGACCCGAAGGTTTTTAGTCTTGACTATACGGCCCGGGCGCTGTGGTTTCTGGGGTATCCCGAACAGGCCCGGACACGGGTGCACGAAGCGCTCCGCCTGGCGCAGGAGATCAATCACTCCTCGAGTCTCGTGTGTGCCTTGGGCTGGACTGCTTGGTTGCATAGCGAGCGCGGGGACGGGCACGTCGCCCAGGAGCGCGCGGACGCGCTGGTGGCGTTGTCGAGCGACCAGAGGTTTTCCGAGTATTTGGGTTGGGGTGCTATCCTGCGGGGCACAGCGCTGATCGTGCAGGGGCGGTGGGCGGAGGGAGTCCCACAAGTCCGGTAGGTCCTGGAGACGTATGAAGCAGAAAACTCCAGGCCAACGTATCTCGCCTGGCTGGCCAGGGGGTATGGGGGAGCAGGACAGGTAGACGACGGGTTGGCAGTGATTGCGGAGGCGCTGCGGCTGGTGGACAAGAATGACGAGCGCTTCTACGAGGCGGAGTTGTATCGGATCAAGGGAACGCTCACGCTAGAGACTAGAGGCTGGAGACTAGAGACTAGTCCCTCCTCCCTCCAAGCCCCAAGTCTCAAGCCTCTAGTCTCATGGGAGGTGGTGCAGGAGGCGGAGGGATATTTCCTGAAAGCCATCGACATCGCCCAAAAGCAAGAGGCCAAGTCCCTCGAACTGCGCGCGACGATGAGCCTGGTGCGGCTGTGGCAGCAGCAAGGCAAGAAAGCGGAAGCCCGGCAAGTGCTGGCGGAGATCTACGGCTGGTTCACGGAAGGGTTTGACACCAAGGACTTGCAAGAGGCGAAGGCGCTGCTCACGGATCTCCAAAGTTAACGTGAGAGGAAGGAGGCACAAGATCAAGCCTGGGTGGGCGCGACCTACGCAGCCAAACCCTTTCCAATTCAGAACAAGCCTGCCGGCGCAGCGGCTGGGCTTAGAATATGCAACGATTTCCCTCTCAAGAGACACACACAAAAGGAGGAGACCAATGACATCGACGCACGCATCCAAATCCGCTGCCGTCCGCGCCCGGCTCAATCATCCGGTGATCGATTCTGATGGCCACACGGTCGAGTTCGAACCCGCTTTCCATAGGTGGATTCTTCGCCGCGATCGGACTGCACACGGAAGCCTACCCGGCGGAGACCAACATCTTAGAGCCATTTGCCTTGGACCCGGTGCTCGTGCGGTGGATGCCGAATGAGATTCAAGAAGAGGCCGGTCATCTCACGTTTCTCTATCCGGCGATGCGCGAGTATCTGCACAGCGGCACACCGGAGGAGCAAGACCGGCGCAAGCGGCAAATGGTGGCGGACAATGAAGTGCTGCTCGAAACCGCACTCTCCGCCAACCGCAGAAACGCCGAGACTTTCGTCGTGGGTAAATTGGGGACGGACCCTGCGGTGATGGCAGCGTTTGCGCATATTCCTGAACGCACTCGGTTTATCTTTCGCACGATCGGCATCGAGGAGAGTTACTGGCCGCGGTATCTCAAGGAGAGAGATTAGCAAAATCAAGCTACAGGCCACAGGCTATAGGCTTCAGAGAGCCCCTTTAGCCTACAGCCTAAGGATAAAAAATTTAATAACTTCCCGACTTCATGAGGAGATGGAGAGTCCTGTCATTGCGAGGAGCCGTAGGCGACAAAGCAATCTCTTTTCCGGCAAAGATTGCTTCGCTTCGCTCGCAATGACACCTTCTTCTTGGCTCGGCAATCGGGCAGTTATTTTGTCTCTGGTCCTAAAGCCTTTTTTAGGGAGGGATACTCATGGCGACGACGATCAACGCGCAAGCGCTTAAGACCCTCATGGTAAGTGAGGCATTGTCCACTGTCCTCGACGTACGGGACTGGGGAGAGTTTACGATAGAACAAATCCCCGAGACGCTTTCCCTGCCGCGCGGACACCTGGAGAAATACATCGCCGTATTAGTCCCCAAGAAAGACATCCAGGTTGTTCTGTACTGTGACACCGGCCAGCGCTCAGCTCGTGCCGCCGCGACGCTGGAGTCGCTTGGCTATACAAACGTATCGGTCCTGGATGGAGGACTACGCAGTTGGAAAGCGGCTGGCTATGACACGCTCCACGGCTGGAGTTTACGCGGGAAGGAATACGGTGAACGGTTGCAGGTAGAGGAAGACATTCCGGACCTGACGGCGGAGGAACTCCATGCCCGTCTGGCGCGGGGTGAGAAACTCTACATTCTCGACACCCGCACCGAACCCGAATTTCTTAACTCGCACCTCCCAGGGGCGTATAGCGCGCCCGGCGGCCAGCTTTCTTTGACCGTCACTGACATCGCGCAGGACCGCAATGTCCCGATCGTGACCAACTGTGCTGGTCGCACCCGCAGCCTGCTCGGCGCGCATCTGCTACGGCGCATGGGGTTTCCTCAGGTGTATGCCGTCAAGGGTGGCACCGGCGCGTGGCGCATCGCGGGCTACGGAAGCGAATTGCAGTCCGGTCCGGGCGCGACTGTCGCGCCGGTCTCTGCTGCCGCGCAGGCGGTCTGTGGGCAATTTGCCGAGCGAGTCGCCGTCGAGGACAAGCTTGCCTTCATTACCCCACGGGAACTCAAGGCCCGGCAGGAAAAGGGTGAGCTCTGTTACCTGCTGGATGTGCGTCAGCTCGATGAGTACTGCGCTGGCCATGTGCCCGGTGCGCGCTTCTGCCCAGGCACGCAAACCGCGCTGCTGGTCGAATGTTTCGTCGGCGTCAAGAATGCCGCCATTGTGACGATGTGTGACGGCCGCGCGCGCGGCATCCTCGCTGCGTCGCTCTTGCAAGCCATGGGCTACCCGCACGTCTACGTGCTTGACGGTGGGACAGCAGCATGGACGGCACCAGGGTTTTCTCTCGCAAGCGGAGCGCCACACGAGGTCGATTATGGTCAACCGGGGTGGCTCACGCGGCTCCTCCCTGGGCTCCCTGCGGGGGTAGCGCCACAAGAACTGCCGATCCCTGGTCTGGCGGACGCTCGCGCACAGGCGAACGTTATCGCTCCAGATACGTTGCAGGCCAGGCTTGCCGCCGGTGAACATTACAGGGTGCTAGATCTGCGGAGTGCTGGCGACTTCGCCACCGCGCATATCCCTGGTGCGCGCTGGCTCTCGCGTGGGCGACTGGACCTTCAGATCGAGCAGGAAGTTCCAGACAAAAATACTATGGTGGTGCTTTATTGCCGGAAAGGCAAAGAATCTACGTTGTCTACCCCAACACTAAAAGCCCTGGGATACCAAAAGGTGTTCGTTCTCCCGGGTGGATTTGCGGCATGGAAAGGCGCGGGGCTCCCGACCGAGCAAGGATTGGGCGCGCAAACGGAGTTCGAAGAGCTGGCGGTCGCGGAGGTCGGATTACTCGGCAGCGGGCCCTACGGTTATAGTAACGAACGCATGACAAAATATCTGCAGGACGAGGAGGAGCTGGGAGCGAAGTACCGGCGTGGGACAGGACAACCACAGGCGTAACAGGCTGCTAAGAAGCGGCTTTTATGCTTCGCTAGAGCCTGTCCTGGGCTTATCGAAGGGTGAACGTGAGGTTTTTCAGCACCCTGTTACAGGAGAGAAGAGGGAAAAGTTATGCGCTGCAGGATGACGTAACGATCTACGACCGAGATAGCACTCTCATCTGGATCAACAGGAAAGCCTGCCAGATCTTGGGTATGACGAAAGAAGAGCTGATCGGACGGAACGTGAGTGAGATCGCCACCCTGCCGACGGTACACGCGATTATGGC
>JBGPOI010000173.1:0-8831 GCA_041487975.1 Binatia bacterium
ATGATGGGCATGATGCCCGAGATGCAGAAGATGCACGAGCAGATGGAGAAGATGCACAAGCAGATGGAACAAGAGTTGCAAAAGAAACTGACAGCTTTACGCGAGCACAGCAAAACGATGGAAGGCCTCAGTGACGAGAAGCAACTGTTGACAGAAATAAAAAAGCATCAGCAGATGACAGACGAGCTTTTGGGAACCATGCTGGAGCAGCAGGAAAAGATGCACGCGCAAATGAAAGCGCACCACGAACAGATGCGTGGTCAGATGGGCAAGACCCCACAAACCGAGAAACAAGAGCCCGAAGGACACGAGGCACACCATGAAGGAAAATAAACTGAACTATAAGCCTGTTCCTCACTGATGGCACGAGCATCTACGGGATAGGATGAGATATGAGCGTCCTATTGGCGGCGACAGCACTAGTGGTCGGCAGTGGCACACGGATCTATCCGAAGGTTATCGCCTAGCGGAAAGAAGGAAGAAGGGATTATGCTTCAACACATTCTGGTCGGACTGGACGGGTCTCCCCTAGCGGAGACCATTCTCACCTATGTAAGCACCTTGGCCAAGAGTGTAGATGCTGATGTCACTTTACTCCACGTGGTGCACCTGCCAGAGGACATGCGGGAGGGTGAGCATTATCAGACCCTGCAGCCGCCTATCCAGCAGGCGGAGACCCAGGCGCACGATTACCTACGTCGTGTGGCCCAGCGCCTGACCGATGCTGGGGTGAAGAACCAGAGCCGAGTGACGGCAGGCGGGGCTGCTGTCGAGATCGTCCGCTACGCACAGCAAGAAAAGATGGATCTCATTGCCTTAGCGACTCATGGGCGCTCGGGACTGCAACGCTGGTTTTATGGCAGCGTGGCGGAGAAAGTGCTGCATACTACTCATACACCGTTGCTGCTTATCCGTCCCACTGAGGAGCAAGCGGCTCCCGCGCTGGAACTCACGCAGCTCGTGGTGCCTGTGGATGGTTCACCTCTGGCGGAGGCTGCGCTGCCCTTGGCCCAAGCCCTGGCCGCCAGCTGCAAAGTGCCGCTGGTCCTGCTGCGGGTCGTGGAGACAGTGTCGCTTGCCTTCGCTGACCCGACCGGTATAAGTTTCGCCAGCTACCCGCAGATTCTCGATGGCTTGCAGGAGGCTGCGGAAAGCTACCTGAACCAGCTTGCTGCCACCATACGCAGCCAGGGAGTCAGCGTCCACACAGAGGCACCGATAGGCTTGCCCGCGGACAAAATCGTGACGTACGCCCACGAACATCCGGGCAGTCTCGTGGTGATGACCACCCACGGCCGCACCGGACTGGCCGAGCTGGCGCTGGGTAGCGTAGCCCGGCGAGTCGTGCTGCACGGGAACACTCCGACCCTTATGGTACGCCCGATCGCCTCCCCAGATCCCGCTTGATGGTGGCTGCACGCAGCACCCTGCCGATGGAGGGTGACATGGACGACCAGCTGGTCACAGACGAAAAAGCACACAACGCAGCACGCCGTTCTGTTCTTTTTTGCGGGGTGTTCAAGCAGGGCAACTGGCACGGCGGTTGCAGCTTCTGAAGCAGACCATCCTAAGTCACGGCATGAGGAGGAACGCGATGCCACGCAAATTTCAGAAGGTGTTGTGCCCGATCGACTTTTCCGATGACTCGTTTACCGCCCTCGACTACGCGGTTAATTTTGCCAAGCAGAATGAGGGACAACTGATCCTCCTGCACGTGGTCGATAATCCGCTGACTGACTTCTACGGACCCAGAGGCGCAAACTTTTATGCCGAGGTCGAGCATGCAATAGGGAAGTCCAAGCAGATGCTCATGGACGCAGCCCGCACCCACGCTGCGGGGGTGCCCTGCGAGGTCGTGGTGAAACACGGTAATCCCTATACGGAAATTATCGACCTAGCGACGGCGCAGCACGCCGATATGATCGTCATGTCCACCCACGGGCGCACCGGCCCCCAGCGCTTGGTCATCGGCAGTGTAGCGGAAAAAGTGGTCCGTACCGCGCCGTGTCCGGTCTTCACGGTAAGACACGGGGCACAAGCCTAGCGGAGACGGAGCATGATGGTAAAACTGCTGAAACTCATTCCCTTACTCCTGCGGAAAGCCTGCTGACCGACCTATCGTCACTCAGAAGAAGGTCACATGATGGAAGAACGATATGACGTGCTGCGACAGCAGATGGTCGAAGAACAACTAAAGCGTAGAGGGATCCACGATCAGCGCGTATTGGCAGCCATGCAAATCGTGCCACGCCATCTTTTTGTCCCGGCATCCTGGCGAGTGCAGGCCTACGAAGACATGCCGCTGTCGATTGGCCATCAGCAAACTATTTCCCAACCCTATATTGTCGCCTTGATGCTCGAAGCCCTGGAGCTGACCGGCACGGAACGAGTTCTGGAAGTCGGCACCGGCTCGGGCTATCAAGCGGCGTTGCTGGGGTGGCTGGCGCAACACGTCTCTACGGTGGAAATTATCCCTGAACTGGCCCAGTCAGCGCGTGCAGTCCTTTCTCAACTGGGCTATAAGAACGTCGAGGTTGTCGCCGCCAACGGCAGCATCGGCTGGAAGGCCGGCGCTCCGTATGATGCCATTATTGTCGCTGCGGCATCGCCCGCGGTGCCGCAGCCTTTGGTCGAACAGTTACAAGAGGGAGGACGGCTCGTCCTGCCGGTGGGCGATCTTTTTGCGCAGGTGCTTTTGCGCGTGCGGAAGCAGCAGGGGAAAATTGTCACCGAGGACCTCGGCGGCTGTGCCTTTGTCCCATTAGTAGGAGAAGAGGGTTGGAAATCAGGCACCTTCTCCGCCTGAGTCAGCAGCATCTATGAGGGAGGTCCGTTGATGCCACAGGTCAATCACATCCTTGTGCCACTCGAAATCCATGAGAACGCTGCACCGGTGATCACCTGGGCCGCGCTGCTCGCGCGAGCCCTGAACAGCCGCCTCACTCTCCTGCATGTGGACGAGTCCCTGGAGCCGCTCAAACACAAGCCAGTTGTTAGCGGGAGGGAAATCCCAGGCACTGACCTCACTGCGGATGAGTGGCGGAGTTCCTACGCGCAGGGTGCCCGGCTGGAGTTAGCGCGTCTGCTCCAGCAGTTCTGCACGGGCGTGTCGGTCGAGACTGTCCTGCTGGAGGGACGCGCCCACGCGACGATCCTCGACTACCTGGAAAAAACTCCTTGTGATCTTGTGGTAATGGGAACGCACGGAAGGCCGTGGTATCAGCGCATTGTCATCGGCAGCACGGCGGAGACGGTATTGCGCACGTCCACGCTTCCCGCGCTGATCGTTCATAACACTGCCGACAGGCAATCCCCCCCTCGGCTCAAGCGACTGCTCCTGGCCAGCGATTTCAGCGTCGGCAGCATGAGCGGTGAAGCATGGGCGCTCCAGCTCGTCACGCACGGCGTTGGGGAGGTCATCTTGGTCCACGCAGTCGAGAACCCGCTTTTGGATGTGTACGAGCCAGACAAGGCGGATATTGATCTGCGGAAGATCATGGAGGAATCGCGGCAACACCCGCCCAGGTCAGCCCAGCCGTTCTGGGATCACGCACATCGAGTAGCGCACGCGAAGCTCTCGCTCATGCGACAACAATTTCTCGGCGCCCACGCACAGGTCGAACTGGTGGTGCGAGAAGGACCGGCGGCCGAGGACATCCTGCGAGTGGCGGAGGAGAAGAACGTTGACATAATCGTCATGGCCACGCATGGTCGCAGCGGCGTGCGGCGGTTGGTGCTTGGCAGTGTCACAGAGAAGGTCGTTCGTGCCGCCGCCTGTCCAGTTCTCGTAGTACGGAGTGAATGAGGGAATAAAAGTTTCTGCTCATTTCCGCCGAAGCGTCAGTACCGGGCATAATGCTTCGCGCACAACCCGTTCAGCTACGCTGCCCAGGAAGAAATGTGAAAGCCCGGCGCGGCCGTGCGTAGCCATGACAATCAATTCCGCGCCGACCTCTTCTGCGGTCTCCAGGATACTCTTGGCGGCATCACCCACGCGGGTAAGGATCTCGTGGCGAATCCCACCGCTCAAGTGTTTCTGCGCAATCTCTTGCAGTTTCTCCTTCGACACTTTTTCCGCCCACTGCACATCCGCTCCCCCGCCTTCTTCGGGCCGATACACCTCGCGGTGGAGATGCAGTTCATTGGTGGGGATGACATGCAGGAGATAGACCGTCGCGTCATATTGCCGCGCGAACTGAGCAGCATACTCCAGCACGGCCAGGGAATTCTCGTGGAAATCCACCGGACTAAGAATCCTGAGAAATAAATGACTCATGTCTCTTGCCTCCGCTTCGTCGGTCGTAGGCGGAACACAGTAACCGTAACTGCTCATGCTGAAACCTTAGCCGGAACGCTGACCGCCTGGGGTCAGACCTGGGTTTTCTTGCCAACTATCAGGACAGGACAGGGGGCGTGTCGCACAACCCGCTCGGCGATGCTGCCGAGCAGCACATGACCTAAACCCGTTCGGCCATGTGAGCCCATGATGATCAGGTCCACCTGCTCCTGTTCCGCTATCCGGCAAATGTCACCGAACGGCTCGCCGATAATCACCTGCGTATCGACCTGTACAGTTCTCCCCCGGGTTTTTCCCGCAAACTCTTTCACTCGGGCTTCAGCGTCCGCTCGCAAGCTGGCCTCGAACTCCGCCACGTTAAAATAAGTTCCCATCAACATCGGCGGATAGTTCGGCATCGGCACCACGTGCAGCAGGAGGAGCCGGGAACGCCACTTTTCTGCCATCGCCAAGGCCCAAGAGAACGCCTTCTCGGAGTGCTCAGAGAAATCGAACGGGACAAGAATCCGACGGATATCCATGGTCAGGCTCCTTCCTCTCGGTTATCAGCCTTCCGTAGTCGCCTCTTTGAGGGCGCGCATAATATCCTCACGGGAGATGATCCCCACCAGATGATGATCCGGAGCCACGACGGGGAAGCTGCGCGCCTTGAGGTTCACCATCAGTTGCAACACTCGCGTCAGCGGCGCTGCCGGCTCGACGTGTACGACCGCTTCCGTCATCACCTCCCCCACTGTCCGGCTCATCAGTTCATTGTAATGGGGCAGCATCTGACCAGTGGTAAACGCGAAAGTCTTGAGGAAATCGAACTTGGTGACGAGCCCCACCATTTTTTCAGCCTCGACCACCGGAAAGGCATTAAAGTCATGTTTCTCGAACAGTGCCTCCAGTTCCCGCAGGGTGGTCTGGCGCGTCACGGTCTTCACCGGGTGGGTCATGTACTGACCTGCCGCGTATTCTAGAAAGCGATACATTTTGTTACCTCGTCCTGCATCTTCAGGGAGTGCTATGGAGTTACTTATTATTAGCATCAGCAAGGGCAATGCCAGCAGATTTCTGTTTTCTAGGCAGATTCTTTCTCACCTTTGCTAATCCCGCTGCTATTTTCTTCTCACGAATAGGAATCCGTATCTGCTCTCTGGCAAACTCGCTAGTCCTTCCTGTCGGTATAAGACTTGCTCTGCTCTGCTGATGATGCGCTCACCATACAATCCTGCCTTGTTCACCGACCTGTACGAGTTGACGATGGCGGCGAGCTATTTTCAGCATCGCATGTTCGCGCCAGCCACGTTCAGCCTCTTTGTCCGCAAGCTACCTACAGAGCGCGGGTTCCTCGTGGCCGCAGGCTTGGAGGAGGTTATCCATTTTCTGGAGAACTTTTCCTTTTCTGCCGATGACCTGGAGTTCCTCCGGCAGACAGGACGTTTCGCTGCTGATTTTCTCGACTATCTGGCGGAGTTGCGTTTTACCGGTGAAGTCCACGCCCTAGCGGAAGGGCGGATCTGCTTCGCCAATGAGCCACTGCTCGAAATCACCGCCCCGATTATCGAGGCGCAGTTAGTCGAGACTTTCGTGCTAAACGCCGTCCATCTCCAGACCCTCATCGCTAGCAAAGCAGCGCGGTGTTTCCATGCTGCGCAAGAGCGTGGGTTGGTGGACTTCGCCCTACGGCGCACCCACGGCATGGACGCTGGTCTCAAGGTCGCCCGCGCGAGCTATCTGGCCGGATTCGCCGGCACCAGCAACGTACTGGCCGGTAAGCTCTATGGGGTGCCGTTTTTCGGCACTATGGCCCACTCCTTCATCCAGAGCTTTGACGACGAAGAAGAAGCGTTCACTGCCTACGCTGCTACCTTCCCCGATGAGACCGCCTTGCTCATCGATACCTACGACACGGTTGCCGGTGCACGGCGTGCCGCCCGGGTAGGACAAGTCTTACGGCAGTCGGGCCACCAGTTGCGTGCGGTACGCCTGGACAGCGGCGATCTACTGGCCCTGAGCCGGGCTACACGCGAGATCCTCGACGCGGCGGGTCTGATGGAGACCCGCATCTATGCCAGCGGCGGGCTCAACGAACACGAAGTCGCACGGCTGGTCACAGCCGGAGCGCCCATCGATGTCTTTGGTGTCGGCACCGACATGGGCGTGAGCGGAGACGCGCCGTCGCTGGACATGGCCTACAAACTGGTGGAGTACGCCGGGAAACCGCGCCTCAAGTTGAGCAGCAAGAAGATCAGTTTTCTCGGCAAGAAACAGGTGTTTCGCATTCTCGATGAGGACCGGCGGGACAAAAACGACCTGCTGGGACTACGCCAAGAACGCGGCGCCGACGTAGCGGCAGAGGCTCACCCGACGCGCGTCATCCCTCTGCTGGAACAAGTAATGGAGAAAGGACGGCTCCTCGACCCGCTGCCGCCGTTAAGCGCAAGTCGCGCGCTGTTTCTGCAGGAGTTTGCCAAGCTCCCCGAGGCATACAAAACGCTGTCTGCTCCTGCTCTGTATCCGGTCACGCTCACGCCGACGCTGGCACGATTCCAGAGCGAGGCCGTGACGAGTCTGCGTGCACGCTATGGCGCCGAGACTGGCCGCACCTTTTGACAGGAACGTTCCCCCTTCTCTTTACAGCGGCGCAGGCCTTACACAGGTCTTACAGCGCCTTGACTTGGGGGTACTCGCCAACGGCGATGCCGAACGCTTCGGCTTGATGCAGCAGATCGAGCGCGTTTCTGACATGCGCATAATCGATCATCATTCCGTCATACGTCACCGCTGCCCGTCCGGCTTGCTCGGCCTCGGCCATGGCCCGCAGTACGCCCTTGTTCCATTCGACCTCCTCCGGGGACGGAGCGAAGATCTCATTGGCGATCGGCACCGCCGAGGGATGGATCAGCAGCGCCCCGCGAAAACCGACCTCACGCGCGCGCTGCAACTGGGCACGCACCAGCTCCGTGTCTCCCACCTCCAGAGATCCCGCTGCTAACGGATACTCGATGCCCGCGGCCCGCGCAGCTAACAGCATGTGAGACGCCATATAGAGCGTTTCCAGGCCAGGGCGCGTCCACTTGTAGCCAATCGCTTTCGTCACGTCACCCGACCGAGCGCCAACTCCCCCGACGATATTACCCACGCGCGGGCAGGCGGTGGCCAGTTGATAGATGTTCATGATGCCGCGCGCGGTCTCCGGCAGCACCAGGATCTCGACGGTGCCAAGCGGCAGCCCAGCCTTGCGCTCGAACAACTCGATCCAGGCGTCAACCTTGAGAATCTCTTCAACGCACTCAAGCTTGGGAATCGCCACGGCGACCAGGCCGCTAGTCACAATCGCCTCGATATCCTCAGCGGTGAGTCCGGTGTTCACGCCATTGACGCGCACCACGATCGGCACTCCTCGCTCCCGCAAGCGTTCAATGCCGGCGCGGACGGTGTGCCGCGCCTCAACCTTTTCGGCGTTCGGTACGGCGTCTTCGAGATCTACAATCAGCGCATCTGGTCCGTACTTTGGCGCCTTGTCTATCCACTCAGGACGGTTACCGGGGACGAAAAGCACAGAGCGGTATAACTTCATGTTATTTTCTCCTCAGAGAGCGGCAGCGGCTGGCTGGCTGGTCTCGGCCAGGAACTTCTGCACCTGCGTTTCTACCGCCGTGCCTTTAAAGAAGTTGGGGTTCACCCCGGTCCAGAACCGCGCCGGATTGGCGAAGACGAAATCGCGGAAATCTTCCTCGGTGATTAAGCCGTCCTCTACTCCTTCGTATGCCTCGACCAGCACCTCGGTCATATCCGGCACATCGAAATGGCCGATATCCGAGCCAAAAAGAGTATTGAGCTTGGCGCCGTAGGGGTTGACCTGACGCTTGAAGGCCCAGGACGTGATCGGATCATCGGCCTCACAGCCGAAATAGAAATTCGCCACGAACAGATCACGAATATCTTCCGGTCGTTTGATGCCGCAGGCGGCAAAGTCATCCACCTTCTCCGCTTTGTCGATCAGCAGCCCCTGTCCTACCGCGGACGGTAATTGCTCGAGCTTGTCAACATACGATTTAGAGCCGTAGCGTTGCATCAAATCGACCAGCATCTCACGATTGAGATTGGCGGGGTTCACTTCTTCCAAGGCCTCAAGGTTGCGCTTCTTCCAGTGGCCGATGAGATCGCTATAAAGGCTGCATGCCCAGCCAACCCCTCCTTCAAGAAAGGCAAACTTCAACTGAGGAAAGCGTCGCGTCACGCCGCCGATGAACAACGCCTTGCAGACTGCCTCTCCCGCCGCGCCAAAGTGGCCGATGTGATTGTAGACAAAATTGGAGATCGAACTCCGCAGCCCTATCCCCGATGAGGCAGAATGGAAGGTGGGCGGAATGCCCAGTTCCAGGCATTTAGCCCAGACTGGATCGTAATCATACATGCTGTCCAACCCTCGCGTATCATGCCACAGTGCATAGCGGCTGGCCTCGGGGTTCGCTTTGGCGACCGCTGGGACTGGACGGCGTTGTAAGCTGGCAAATATGGCAGCCTTCATGCCCAGGGTCTTCAC
>JBGPOI010000174.1:0-8830 GCA_041487975.1 Binatia bacterium
CTCTGCGTCTTCTTGATCTTTATGTTGCTGCCCGACCTGACCGCCCACAACAAGCAGCATACTCCCTCAGTCAAAACGGTGGTGAGCGAACACGCAGAGACCCATTAACTGCACGCACGATAAAACCGGGGAGAGGAACCTTGTTGTCCCTCTCCCCGATCCCTCACAACCTGGAGGGGCGACCGGCCGGTCGCCCCTACTCTTTCCTTCACCAGATCGTGCTCCACATTACTTATCTTCCTAGTCTCAATGCCTTCCTCAACGCCACCAGTGCCATACTGCTGGTCATCGGGTATCGCTTCATCCGCCAACACAATATCCGCGCGCACCGAGCCTGCATGCTCGCAGCGTTCACAGTTTCGGTGCTCTTTTTGCTCTCGTATCTGACCTACCACTATTACGCGGGAACGACCCGTTTCCCTGGACAGGGCTGGGTGCGACCAGTGTACTTTATCATTCTGATTTCGCACACCACTCTAGCCGCCCTGGTGCCATTCCTGGCATTGGTCACGCTCTCTCGCGCTCTCAAAGAGCAATTCCCCCGGCACCGACGGATTGCCCGCTGGACGTTGCCAATCTGGCTTTACGTCTCGGTGACCGGGGTGGTTGTTTATTTGATGCTGTACCACCTGTACCCGCCGGCCTAGAGCATATTCAAAGAACATGCTGGGCATTTAGTCATTGGCAAGAGTCAGCGCCTTTGCCTTCCTCGTAGGAGCGCACAGCTGTGCGCCCCTACACCAGCACCACAACAATGTTTAGTGGAATTGCACTAGTGCACGTTCAGGGAACTTCTTCGCGAATTGTCGGGGCACCTGCCCAGTGGAAAAGCCAGGCCGAAGCTGTGCCCCTCTTCCAGCTTCACACTGAGATCGTATAACCCTAACCAGCTTTTTTCCTTGACTTTTGTTGAGCATATCGTAGTATGCGCCTCCCATAGCGGGGGAGAAGCGAGGCAGTGGAGGAAAAAGGCGAGACACCGTCATTCAAGGGCCATCCGTGCCAAGCGGCTGGCTCTTTTTGTTTTAAAAGGAGGGAAGGGAGCATGGAACCTTTCGGCTGGATTCACCGACCCTGGGTGTTAGCGCTCGTCATAGGGCTGACGGGCGCAGCATGCGCGACGCACAAGAACGTCAGCATCGGTAAGGAAGTTACCCCCCCTTAACAAACAAATAGTGACACCATCCTCTAAACCACCTGAATCCGCCGCCAAGGCCAGACTCCAAGTAACCTACAGCCGCTTACCCCTGAGCTTCGAGGCCAATCAAGGGCAGACCGACGAGCAGGTCAACTTCCTCTCGCGCGGCCGGGGATACACGCTGTTCCTGACCTCCAGCGAGGCAGTGCTGGCGCTACGAAATGGAGAACGTGGAATACAGAATGATGAATTGAAGAATCCCCATTCAGCGTTCAGCGATCATCATTCATCGTTCGACAGCGGACCTGTTCTCCGCATGAAACTCGTAGGTGCTAATGTGAACCCCCAAGTCGCGGGGCTGGAGGAACTGCCCGGCAAGGTTAACTACTTCCGTGGCAACGATCCGCAAAAGTGGCGCACCGACATTCCCACCTACGCCAAGGTCAAATACCAGGATGTGTATCCTGGAGTGGATTTAGCCTACTACGGCAATCAGGGGCAGTTGGAATATGATTTTGTTGTCACTCCTGGTGCAGATCCCAACGTCATCAGGCTGGGCTTCGCGGACGTTGTAAGGGCGACCGGCCGGTCGCCCTTACAGATCAACGACAATGGCGACCTGGTCTTGCTCACAGGCAGTGGTGAGGTTCGTCTGCTCAAGCCCCAGATTTACCAGGAAATCGACGGCGCTAAACACTCCATCGCTGGTCATTATGTGCTCCTCGACCCCAAGACTCAGGACTCCGAACTCCGAACTTATAAGGTCGGCTTTGAAATGGCCGCTTATGATACCAGCAAACCGCTCGTCATAGACCCGGTGCTGAGCTACTCTACCTACCTTGGCGGCAGCGGACAGGACCAAGGCTCAAGAATCGCCGTAGACGACCCCGGCAACATCTACGTAACTGGATTTGCCTGTTCCAGTGACTTTCCCGTGGAGAATCCTTTCCAGACCACTTCCGGTAACTGTGACGTTTTCGTGACGAAGGTGGATCCCACAGGCACTATGCTGGTCTACTCCACTTATCTGGGCGGTAATGGTGACGACTACGGCCACGACCTCGCCCTAGATTCCTCCGGCAGTGTCTACGTGACAGGGGCTACCCGATCCACTGACTTCCCTACCCAGAACCCCTTCCAGGCCACCTCTGGCGGTTGCTCCGGCGTCCTTGTAACAGGCGGTGGTTGCGACGCCTTCGTAACAAAGCTGAATCCTACAGGCTCGGCTCTTGTCTACTCCACCTATCTCGGTGGCAGCGGTACCGACGCTGCCTCTGGCATCGCTGTAGACTCGTCCGGGAACGCCTACGTGGCAGGAACTGGCAGTCCCAATAACTTCCCCACGACCCCAGGGGCTTTCCAAGACTTGCCCGGTGGCTCCGTCTTCATCACGAAAGTGAATTCTACAGGTTCTGCTCTAGTCTACTCTGGCTTTCTTGGCGGCCGCGAAGGCACCGACATCGCCGTGGATTCCTACGGCAACGCCTATGTGACGGGGCAGGTAGGTTCACATAACTTCCCCACAGTAAATCCTTTCCAGGCCACCTTCGGCGGCGGCATTCTCGACGCTTACGTAGCCAAGCTGAATCCTGAAGGCACCGCGCTTGTCTACTCCACTTATTTGGGAGGTAACGGAGAAGATCAAGGCCTCGGTATTGCTCTCGATCCCTCCGGCAACGGCAATGTCTACATAACTGGCTTTACTGCTTCCACCGACTTCCCCACGGTGAATCCCTTCCAAGCCACTTTCGGCGGCATCGCTGACGCCTTCGTGGCGAAGATCAGCGAAAATTTATGCGCCGTGACAGTAGGGTCAATTGCTGCACCGGTGAATCCGGTCCAAGTGAATACAACCGTCAACGCTAGCGCTGACTTCACCGACTCAGACCCGCTTAACACCCATACAGCAGTTTGGGACTGGGGCGATAACAGCACCTCGCCAGGCGTTGTTGATGAAATCGCCGGTTCTGTCAGCAGGAGCCACACCTACACCACCGCTGGCGTTTACACGATCACGCTAACAGTAACCAATCAAGGCGGCTGTTCAGGCCAGTCCATCTTCCAATTCGTCGTGGTGTATGATCCGAACGCCGGGTTTGTCACCGGCGGTGGGTGGATCAATTCACCTGCCGGAGCCTATGCGCCCAATCCCGCGCTCACCGGCAAGGCGACCTTCGGGTTTGTCTCCAAGTACCAGAAGGGGGCGACTGTACCGACCGGGCAGACGGAGTTTCAATTCCAGGTGGCCAACTTGAACTTCCACAGCACCAGCTACCAGTGGTTGGTGGTGGCGGGACCGCATGCCCAGTACAAGGGTTCAGGCACCATCAATGGCAGTGGAGATTACGGCTTCTTGTTGACTGCCAGAGATGGGCAGGCCAATGGCGGGGGCGGAGTCGATAAGTTCCGCATCAAGATCTGGGACAAGACCAACAACGGTGGGCTGGTGTATGACAACCAGATGAACGATCCGGACGATGCTGAGGCCACCACGGCCCTGGGCGGGGGTAGCATTGTGATTCACAAGTAGTAGCTGGTCGCTGCGGCCTGCTTAGCAGGACGGATGGGTGGGCGCGCGCATAGGGGTCCTTCCAGCACGCGCCCGTCTGTTTGAACTGCCAGGCAAGCAAAAAGAAGTAGAGGGGATATTTCATGTGCCGTCATGGTGCGTGGAGCGCGCCCTACTTCTTGCGATGAGTTTCGCCTAGCCCATTTTTCGTTGCGCGGAGTTCGCGGCAACGATGAAGGAACCTGCCGCAAAGGCAACGGTGACAAAAAGTGAAGGAAGCATCCGCGGCAGCGCCCCGACGGCTGCCGGGTTCCCGAGATAGAGGCTGCCCCGCAGCGCCGCCATGCCGTAGGTCAGGGGATTCAGCCGCATCAGCCAGGCAAGCCAACCGGGCAGTCCAGCGGCAGGAAAGAACGCGCCGGAAAGAAACCAGATCGGCATGAGGATCAAGTTCATAATCGCGTGGAACCCTTGAATTGATTCCATCCGCCAGGCAATGGTCAGCCCCACACTGGTGAGCGCGAACGACACCAGCACCATGACTACTATGCCGGCCAACACAGAAGAGAGCGTCAGAGGAACGCCGGCAAGAGGCGCGAGCAAGAGAAAGATCACGCCCTGGAACAAGGCCAGAGTCGTGCCTCCCAATGCCTGTCCTAACACGATGCTCGCCCGCGAGACCGGGGCGACTAGTACGCCCTGGAGAAACCCGGCCTTGCGATCCTCAATAACCGAGATCGTGGCAAAAATCGCGGTGAACAAAATGACGAGGATAATCATCCCTGGATAGAGGTATTCGAGATAGCCGGTTCCTGCTGACGCGCCGGGCGGACGAAACGAGGCACTGAAGCCCCCCCCCAATAACAGCCAGAACACCAGTGGTGTGCTCAGGGCACTCCCCAGACGGCTGCGCTGTCGCATGAAACGGACGACTTCCCGTTGCCAGAGGGTCATTACCGGTAGAAGAAAACCTGTCATGTAGTTTGCTCTCCGTTCGCTTCCTCGTCCCAAAACCGGTGCCCGGTTTGATGGATGAACACATCTTCCAACGTTGGTCTACCAAAAGTTACCGATTGGACTTCCCCAGGAAAGGCTTCGACGACCTCGCGCACGAACTCGTGGCCGCGCGGGCGCTCAACCCGCAGTGAGCCATCGACCACTGCCGGTTCACACCCGAATCGTTTAATCAGCTTGTCGCGGAATTCGTGGAGATCCTGCGTACGGATCGCCACCACGTCGCCGCCGACGCGCGCCTTGAGCGCGTCCGGTGTATCCAGAGCAACCAGTTTACCCTGGTGGAGGATGCCGACACGATCACAGCGCTCAGCTTCTTCCATAATGTGGGTCGTGAGAATGACCGTCACCCCTTCCTGTTCACGCAAGTGCTGTAGATAGTTGTTGAAATCTCTGCGCGCACCAGGGTCTAGCCCGGTGCTGGGCTCATCCAAGAGGAGCAAGTCGGGCTTGTGCAGCAGTCCTTTCGCCAGTTCGACCCTTCTTTGCAGGCCACCGGAGAGTGTTTCTACGAGATCCCGGGACCGATCCGCCAATCCCATCCGCCCAAGCATCGCCTCCGCCCGTTCACGCAGCACTTTGCCCCGCAGTCCATAGAGATGCCCATGGTGGCGTAAATTTTCGGCTACGGTGAGCTTGGGGTCGAGGCTAGGATGTTGAAAAACCACGCCGAGGCGGGCCCGCACGGCGTGAGGATTGTGGAGCAAACTTTGGCCGAAAATCTGAGCATCCCCACTGGTCGCGGGCAGCAGCGTAGAGAGGATCTTGAACAAGGTGGTCTTCCCACCACCATTAGGGCCAAGGAGGGCAAAAATCTCGCCACGACCAACGGAGAAGGTCACGCCGGCGAGGGCTGTGCGGTCACCATATTGGCGACAGAGATTCATTACCGCCACGGCAGGATCCGGATTCACTGGTCTGACTTCCTCCTCAAAACTGAAAGATTATTGCCCGCAGTCAGCTCTGCGGGGTTGAACAGATAGTCAATGCTCAACCACAAGCTCCTGGAGTAACGGAAGAAGAACAGTGGAAATCCGATGGCGAAGCTTCCCCACAGGAGCAACTGCTGAGACAAGGACAAAGAAGCAAAATAATCAAGCGCCAGAAAGCCAGCAATGGCAATCAGCGTAGTCGCCGCATAGTTGACGTAAATAGCGCCAACGAAATACCCCTGCTCCCGTTCAAACGTCAGCGCACAGTGCGAGCACTGTGCGTGCATCGAGAAAAAGCCGGCGAACAAGAGTCCTTTCCCGCAGCGCGGACACCGCAGCCGTGCGCCCCTAGTCAAAATGCGACCGATATCCCGTATTCCCATGTTCTTTGCTATTGCAACTGGCGTCATCTTGCCACAGGAAGATACTGTCCGGTAGCCCAGGGTGCGCGGCAGTGAGCACGTTGCTCGCGTTCTTTTGAAGTGCTATGTGTGTTCCTCCCCGCATGCCCTCGTGGTGAAATGGATATCATACAGGTCTCCGGAACCTGGGGTCCGGGTTCGATTCCCGGCGAGGGCATGATCCGTCAGCGGGTGGGATCAGTAGGGAAAGAGGGCAACCGAGTGGATCGTTCATCTGACCAGCCGCTTGATCTTTCCTCCACTCTCTTGATGACTTTGGTCTGTGCTATCTGGGGAGGGGCGTTTGTTGCCATCAAGTTTGGCTTGTTGGATATGCCCCCGCTGGGCTCAGCGGCGCTGCGCTTCCTGCTTACGACTTTGATTCTCCTGATCTGGGCTCGCATCCAACATGTTCCCCTGCTCTATCAATGGCCAGAGGTCCGCGTTCTGGCCGTGATTGCCTTCCTCTTCTGCTATTTCAATCTCATGGTCTATCTAGGCACTGCACGCACCACTTCAGGCCGAGCTACGATCTTTTTCTACACCCAGCCAGTTTTCCTCGCCGTGCTCGCCCACTATTTTCTTCCAGGTGACTCTTTGACCTTGCGCAAAGGTTGCGGGTTGATCCTTGCCATGGCCGGCTTGGTCGTGCTGTTCTTGGAGAAACTGGGCGCTGGACACTCTTCCACCGTATCGGGAGACTTGCTCGTCCTCAGCGGAGCACTGGCCACTGCCACGCAAAATCTCATCATTAAACGGGCCGCCGGGAAAATCCATCCGGTCGCCCTCGTCTTCTGGGGAACCGTGGTATCGGCGCTGCTTTTAGGCGTCGGCTGGTGGGAGTTCGAACGGAATGCGGCTATTCTCTTTTCCCCTCGGGCAATCGCCTCAGTGCTGTACCTGAGTCTCATCTCTGCCGCATTCGGGTTTGTTGCCTTCGCCTGGCTACTCCAGCACAACTCTGCCACTCGAGTTATCGCACTGGTCTTCCTCGCGCCGGTCTTCGGCGTGCTTTTCGCCTGGCTGCTGCTCCACGAGACCCTCACTAGCCTGCAACTGTTAGGGGTAGTAGGAGTTTGTGCCGGCGTCTACATTGTCAGCAGTGGTGGCGCTTCACAGGCCAAAGCCCCATTGCCGGAAGAAGTTCCGGCGAAAGCATAAGCACGACCGAGACTGCAAGCGGATTGCTATCCGGCGATTCCGGGTATTCCGCCCACGGAGTGAGCAGTCTGCACGGCGCGAAGAATCGCCAGGCGCACTGCCTCGCTCGCAAGATGGGCGATCGTATCTGGAGAAGAGAAGGGAACGGACACTGACAGCGTCTGCTGAGCGGTGGAGACCGCAAAAAAAGTGTCTCCGTCAAAAGAAGTCTGGGTTGGGCGCACAGCTCGGGCAAGGCCGATATATCCGGCCTGAGCCACCCTGGTCAACTGAAGAGGGTCCAGAGAGACGTCCGTGACGATCACACCCAGTGTGGTGTTTTGCCCCGGCTGGGCAACAATCGGTAGCCCTTTTTCGATGACTTCGGCAAACTCGAGGAATCCCGTGCCAGCAGGGTGCCGTACTCCCGCAAGGGTGCATCCTTGCTGAACATCGAACACATTGCCTACAGCGTTGACCGCGACCAGCGCGCCAACACGAAAACCCGCGTGGGCGGCAAGACAAACACTCCCTACCCCGCCTTTCATCGCCTGTTTTAGCCCGAGAAACTTTCCTACCGTAGCCCCAGAGCCGGCTCCCACGTTTCCTTGAGCCACCGGATCGCGTGAGGCGTTAGCTGCAGCCGCATAACCCATTGCAGCATCTGGTCGCGCCTGAGCGGAGCCTACCTGAAGATCGAAGAGTACCGCCCCAGCAACGATACCGCGCAATAAGCTGAGGGGGTCGCTGGACCGCTTAGCCAGTGGGGGCCGCATCTTCTCCTCAACGAACTGCCGCACTCCGGTAGCGGCATCCAGACCGTAGACACTTCCACCAGTCAAGAAAATTGCATCGTATTTTACACCTTGCCAGGCATGTAAAGCGGCCCCAATATTATAGGTCCCGGGCAACCCACCACTGCTGATGGCCGCACTGACCAGATAGCGCTGCTCAAATAACACAGCGGTACAACCCGTGAGCCCTGCGTTATCATGGGCGTGTCCTACCCATACACCGTCGATGGCAGTCAAAGTGTCGTTCATTAGGGGGTTCTTCATGCCGCCTGAGAGATCGGTCGGTTCTGAGCGTCTACCATCACCACACAAGGACTGTACTGACACGCACTTTGTTCCTCCATCCAGCCAAAGGCGGCAATGATCACCAGATCACCTGGTTGGGCCTTGCGCGCGGCTGCGCCATTCAAGCAGATCTCGCCCGAGCCTCTGCCACCGGCCAGCACATAGGTCTCAAAGCGCTCACCGTTGTGAATATTCCACACCCATACCGCCTCATAGGGCAACAGACCCGCCGCCTCCATCAGTGCCACATCCACGGTGATACTTCCTTCATAATCCAAGTCGATCCTCGTGACTGTGGCTCGATGGATCTTGCTTTTGAGCATGCGCCTCAACATGTCTCCTCCTAGTGACTTTCGTGTCTGTTATCGCTCTCCGACCAAGATTCTGAGGCCCGTCCTTCGGTTTCTTACCAGAACTAGGTAATGAAAGCAGCCGCTCATACGGTATTGGGAAGAAAAAAACTAAAAGACCAATATTTCAGAAATATTGCATCATAAATAAGACTAACTCACCTTACGCGACAAGGGTGAAAGAGGTGTAGAATCGCCAGTATGAAGCAAGACCACCCGATAGCAGACTTGTATTCCGATTACTTGTTGGCCTCGTTCGGTGCCACC
>JBGPOI010000175.1:0-8822 GCA_041487975.1 Binatia bacterium
AATGTTACGATTCCCTGGACGACGGTCGGGCGCGATTCACCGCCCACAGCGCGTTTGAGGACCCGACGACTCCGCCTCAGGCCGCGGCCCGGGAGAGCATCGAAGCCCGCATGCTCGTCTTCTTTGCGCCGGAGGCAACAGTCCAACTCTGAGTCGCCGGTTGGAGGCAAACGATGGCGCGCAGACGGCGACAGGCGCTGACGGGAGCGAGCTATGAATTGCGGGAGGACGGGCTGGTGAAAGTCACTATCCGTACCGGCGAGGGAGGCATCTGCAAAGCTGACGAGACGTGGGTGGAGGGGGAACTACCCCACGCCGCTTCGCACAGGTGCACCTGGCTTGCCAGACCACAGATGCCCTCGTACCGCCGCGCTGCGCTGAAATCTCTCCACGACTAAGAACTCCTAACATGAACGTTCTGGAGTTCCAGCAAGCGGGAGACGAAGATGTCGGATTATGATCTCTTGATCCGCGGAGGCACGATCGTTGATGGGACCGGGATGCCGCGCTATCGGGGTGACGTGGGGATTCGCGCTGGCCGCATTGCCGCCCTAGGCCGCGTCGATGGCACCGCGCGGCGCGTCATCGACGCCGGTAACCGTATTGTGGCGCCAGGCGTCGTGGAATGGGGACACAAGTCCGTGGCGTCCACCGCCCCCCACTGGCAGCCCGTGCGCAAGACATAGCAGATGGCATCGGCGCACTGCCGAGCGGGGACCCGGGGGCGCCCACCACCAAAACGATGCGTGTTCTTGTGCTTGGGCACTACCGGCTGGAGCACGCTCCAGAGTTCATCCGAGACCCAGTAGCTGGCCGTCACTTTGTTCACGACCGCCTGCCGGCGCTTCCGTTGCTTCGCTTTTGCTGTTGTCATGGCACGGAGGTTACCACAAATCGATTATTCGGATAGGCTCTTAGTGTTCCTGGTCGATGTGCCGGGCTTCGTCGGTAGCGTAGAGGCGGAGCGCAGTGGGCTGATCCGTCATAGCGGGAAGGTGCTCTACGAGATGGCGCATGCGACGGTGCCGATCTTCACGGTCGTGATCCGCAAGGCTTATGGACTCGGGTTCATGGTGATGGGCTCGCGGTCATACCGCCCCAACCTCATGGTCGCGTGGCCGACCGCGGAGTTCGGCGGGATGGGACTCGAGGGCGCGGTCGAGATCATGTACCCCGACGAACTCGCCAAGGCCGAGGACCGTGAAAAGCGTCGCGCGGAACTGACCGAGGAGCTACGTCAACGACATACGGCGCGCCGTTTCGCGCGTGGGTATGCGGTGGACGACGTGATCGATCCCCGGGACACCCGGCCGGTGTTGATTCGGGCGCTCCGCCTGATGGCGAATAGGCTACGACCGATGGGCATCCCGCCCAAGAAGCGTGGCATCGCGCCGTGGTGATTGCCCTCACCCTTGTCCTTTCTCCTCCGTTCAAAAGCCTGATGGGCGTGGACATCCGCCCACGATTGTCTGGAGATGCTTCGCCAGATCGAGCGTCGTGCGATCTTCCAGGTAGGGCCCCACAATCTGGATGCCAACCGGCAATCCGCTAGCCAGACATCCGACTGGGACCACCGTTGCCGGCAGGTAGCAAACACCCGCCGGTGCCATCCAGGTCAGGAGGTTCCAGTAGGGACGTTGTTCACCTCCCACCCACGCCACCCGTGCCGCTTGTGGCTCTGCATGGTCATGGGGAATCGCCGGACACGGCATGACCGGCAACAGAATGGCATCCCACCGCTGGAAGAACTCTTCCCAGCGCTTGCGCATTTGCAGGCGACGCTCGTTGTAGCTGAGCCACTCGCGGTGCCGCATGGCGAGGCAACGGCGCGTATAGGCGAGTGGCGTCTCGCCGGTCGTCGCTGCGTAGGTCTCAATACGGTCCCGAGGCACACCACCTGCCAGGGCCGCTTGCAAGAGCGCGAAGAACGTGTCTGCCACTTTCGCCAACGTAAACGCCGGGCGTGCATCCGTATCGACACTCGCCCCGGCGTCGGCGAGCGCGCGTGCCGCGGTTTCCAGCAGGAGACGTACCTCTGGTTCCACGTGGCAGTGCGGATCGTCGAGCCAGGCTGCGACTCGGTACTCTCTCAGCGTCCGCCGTCGTGGGGGTGGGAGTTCTAGCCGCCAGGCCGGACGATCCCAACGATTGGGGCCAGTCAAGATATCGAGTCCGAGTTCCAAATCTTCAACGCTGCGAGCCATTGGCCCAGCCACAGCCAAGTCGGCCAGGGTCAAGGTCCCGGGGGGGCCGGGAATCTGTCCGTGCGCCGGTACGATGCCATAACTCGGCTTATGCCCAACCACGCCCGACATATGCGACGGCAGACGAATGGAGCCGCCGATGTCACTGCCGAGTTCAAGCGGGGTAAAGCCGCACGCCAGCGCTGCCGCCGAACCGCCAGAGGAGCCTCCCGGAGTGCGCGAGAGATCGTAGGGATTGTTGGTGGTGCCGAAGACCGCGTTATGCGTTTGCAGGTCACCCGCGTAGATTGGCAGGTTGGTCTTCCCGAAGATGATGGCACCGGCTTCGCGCAGGCGCGCGACCGGCCAGGCGTCCTGTTGCGGCACAAAGTCCGCAAGCTCTGGCGCGCCGGACGTCGTCCGCATCCCCGCCGTTTGGAATGAGTCCTTGATGGTCATGGGCACGCCGTGCAGCAGGCCGTGTACCTCTCCTTGCGCTAAGGCCGCATCGGCAGCGTCCGCTTCGGCGCGTGCCCGCTCCGCATCAATGGTCACGACGCTATTGATGCGCGTATCGAACGTGGCGATGCGTGCAAGGAACTGGTCCAGCACTTCTCTACTCGAGACTTCCCGCCGGCGAATTTTCTGCGCGAGGGCAATGGCTGTCACATACGCGAGTTCAGACACGACGCTCTCCTTTCATCCTGCGCTGTTGTGGATCGTTTTCTCTCTCCTGCCAGCGTGCGCATATTGCCATGCCCCTGTCATCGACACAACCTTAAAGAAGGGACGAACTCCCTGTTCCTCTCACGGAAGAAACAGCCGTTGCGCATTGCCATGGCGCATCTGTTCGCGTTCACTCTCTGTGCAGCCGAGTTCGTCGAGAAACTGGATGGGACGGCGCCAGGGGCCGTAAGGATGATCCGTGCCAAGCACCAACTGACTCGCACCCATCAGGGAATAGCACCACTGCAACGGCTCTGGCCAGTAGGCGACGGTATCCATGTAGAGTTTCTTTAGGAACCGGCTCGGCTCTTTCATCACTCCCGACCCGCCAAACGACTCCAGCATCCCATCGAGTCGAGCCATGAGGTACGGTACCGTGGCGCCCACGTGGGGGATGATGATGGGGGCTGTGGCATATTCCGAGAGCACGCCAGACAAGGCCAGACGCATTGCCGCCAGGGTGTTATCTACCATGAAGGCGAGCACGGGCACCGGTACGAGATCCATGAGGTAGTTCTGATTGAGCGGCACGGTCGGATGAATGAAAATAGGCCGCTTGAGTTCCGCTATGCGCGCAAAGATGGGGCGGAACTCGGGCGCGTCCAGCGGCTTGCCGTTGAGGTTGGAGAAGAGTTGGAGCCCCCGAAATTTGAGGGTGGAAAAACACCGATCCAACTCTTTCAGTGACGCGTCAATATCGCCAAATCCGAGGGTCGCATACCCCCAAAAACGGTTCGGATGTTTGGCAATAATCTCGGCCAGCACGTCGTTGGCCAGGCGGGCCACCTCATCAGCTTCCGCACCACCAAGGAGTTCTGGACCTGGAATGCCAAGGCTGAGGACCCCGACGTCGATACCTGCGCTGTCCATGTCCGCCAGTTTCCGTTGCATGTCCTGGGCGGCAGGCGCCAGAGGCATACTCAAGCCCTGACAACAGTGAAAGTGATAGCTGCCATCTACGAAACGCGAGTAGGGAAAGTTGCTGCGCTTCTCCAGAACACGCGCTATTTTTTCTGATAGGAAGTGTGTATGAACATCGATGCGCATAGCAGTCCTCCTCAATTGCAACCGTTCATGCTTCGATAGAGTCTGTGCTGAGCCCAGTCGAAGGGGGTAAATAGCAAGAATAGTCCTTTATGAAACGCAAACTGGTATGAGGTGCTTCTTATCCTCAGGTTTCTCGTTGCTCCTGCCTATTCCACACGAGAGCTGGCTGTCAAGAGAAACCTTTTCCTGGAAAGCACTAGGCTGTGGACTGCGTGTCGTTTCTTTCCCGCCTTGCGGGCCTAACTTTCAGAGGGTGGGTCAAGCGCTCAGTGGGAACACGGGGTAGAGGAGTTCGTCTGCGCTTACGGGAGAGAAGGCGCAAGGCTCCAGGATGTGGGAAGTAGGGGGAGGGGAGCAGTCACTGACAGCCCCTAAAAGTGCAGCAAAGATCCTTGACGCTGGCGCGGGTGGCTGAGACCATAGGGGAGAAAGGAACTATGGAATGTTGAATTACGCAGATCCGAAAGCCCTTCAGGTTGGCCAGCGCTACCACGTGGTACACAAGGATTTGGGAATTGACTTTGAGGCCACGTTCCTCGGATACAGTTACTACAACTCGGCCAGCATTAGGAAGGCCGGCCCTTTTCCATTATCTGGGCCCGCCACGAACCAGATCGATCCGGACCTTGTCGAAGCGATGGACTGGAGCGCCAACGGTTCATGCGGCCCGCTCACTGCCGCATGGGAAATTACCGCGATCTAACGGCGGTCCTCCTAGATCCTTGTCAGGAGGGGAATGGGGTCAGGTCTTGAACCACGGCTTTTCTCTTGATCCTCGCCGGTCCTGACGGGCACTCCTCACGAGCCCGTAATGCGAAAGTGATAAGTCAAGACCTGACCCCTCCCTTCCCTCGCTTGACCCCTCCCTTCCCTCGCTCACTCAGCACCACATCAAACGGCACTCCCTTTGCATTCTTGGTGTTGAGATATCGCGCCTCCTTTTCTTCAGAGCCCAAGCCCTGAGCACAGAGGGCGCAATGAAGGGGACAGGAATTCTCTCAGTACGAACCACCACGTGAAAACGAGTCCGACCAACAAAACGAAGAATAGTAACGAAGAGATTTCTGCGATCTTCGAGCTTTCCCCAACCACCACCTCCTTGAAGAGTGCTGTGAATTTTTCTTTTATCCTTTCTGTACGCCCTCGGTGGATTCTTATAGATTCTTCGAGCTTACAAAGGACATAGACCCCAAAGCCAAAGATCGCCGCAGCAACAGCGCAAAGGATAACCCTTCCCAAAATTTCTATCTTATTACCCTCTGTCTGTGCCACTCCAAAGATAACACCGTACAATACCAGTCCATAATTCGTAACTTTCCATTGCTGTTCTTTAAAAAACCTGATGTCGAGAGTAGAAACCTGGTAAAGGAGGCGCAATTCTTCATACCCGCGACCATTTTGTTCTCCCGCTGTCTCTTCGCTCTCCATAGCTACACTTCCCGCTCCGTATTATGGCTTCCGATACTTCCAGAGCCACCGTAAAAGGAACCTCACAAGAAAGGGAAAAGGGGTCAGGTCTTGATTTATCACTTTCCCGTTACAAGGCTAATGAGGAGAAAAGAGGACAAAGAGACACCGAAAGAAAAGTCAGGATTCAAGATCTGCCCCCTTTTTGATCCGCGCACACGGAGAATGTCTTAAATCCGCGCTCTACAGCCTCGCGGGTGGAAGCCTTCACGGTAGTTCATATCCCATAGGTAGTGTCCCCTAGACCGTAGGGTTGAGGGCTCAGATGTCTACCATGCCAAAGCTGATAAGCAGGGCCTGCTCAACCTGTTCCATTATCGCGGGCTTGATAACTCCCAGACGCCGCACGAGGCGTCGTTTATCAAGCGACCGGATCTGATTCAGGAGCACCACCGAATCAACGGTCAGCCCTCCTTCGGTCGCTCGAATGAGGACCTCGGTAGGATAGAGAGGCTCATCAAATTGGGAGGTGATTGCCGCAACGATGGTGATGGGGCTGTGACGGTTGGCGATGTCGTTTTGCAGAATAAGGGCCGGGCGAGTTTTCTTGATCTCGGCGCCGAGGGTCGGATCAAAATTGACGAGGTAGATCTCGCCGCGGTGCGGATAGATCAGGTGCGTTGCTTTGGCCATGCTTCTTCGTCAATCCCAAACCATTCCTCTGCCAACAGCAAATCGCGCTCCGCCCGTCGGCGCGCTCCTTCCGCAAGCTGTTTTCTGAGATTTGCTTTCCCGTGTGTTTCGACGAAATGCCTCACGGCTGCGTCAATGACACGGCTCCGGTCGCCTTTGGGCGCTATGCGGTCAAGAAGCCGCAGGGTAGTCTCGGGAAGCGTAATATTGATCCTTTGACGCATGGTTGTCGTTCCTTGTCTCATACAATGAAGCATACACATAGAAAGTGTGTATGTCAAAGTCTGAGGTTGCCAGTTGTGATCCCGAATAAGAGAGGGGAAAAAGGCAAATTCTCTCCCTCCTTCTCACAGGTTGAGATCATGACTGTATGCTCGACCCGATACCATCCAGGGGGCTCGCTCAAGCCGCGGCGCTGGGACGTCTCTTCATCGCCTCATGCCAGCGGCCCAGGTGGGTCCAGGCGGGGTCGAGGGTGAACTGCGAAGCAGCGGCAAAGTCCACCCCGGCCAGCAGCGTAAGGTCAGCCAGCGAGAACGGCCCGGCCACCCACTCGTGATCCTTGAGCTGCTCGTTGATCAGCGCCAACCGGGTGCGCAGCACCTGCCCGGCTTCCGCGACGACTGCGGGATTTTGCGCGACCCGGGCGGCAAAAAATGGGCTGGAGTGCAAGAACCGGCGGGTCGCCTGCAAGAACACCCCCAGCTCGCACCGGCGTTCCCAGGCGCGCACCAGTGCCCGGGTGAGCGGGTCCGTTCCCAGCAGGGGCGGCTCGGGATGGAGTTCCTCAAAATATTCGATGATCGCCAAGGATTCGGGGATCACGGTGCCGTCGTCAAGCTCCAAAATGGGGACGGCGCCAAAGGGGTTACGCCGCAAGAATTCGGACGAGCTTTGCTCCCCGGCCAACAAGTTGACCGACTGCAGCGGCACCCTGAGGCCCTTTTCGGCGAGGTACAGACGCACCTTGCGACAGTTGGGAGATTGGGGATAATCGTAGAGCTTCATCGTCGTTCCTTTTCTATCTGGCGAATCGTTCCTCGTTAGGGGAGTATATTCTTTCCGTGCTGGATGCCAAGGTGACGCAAGAATAGGAGAGAAGGAGAAACAGATGGCTCCCGGAAACACGCCGTGTGGCATTGCGATCCCGCAAACCTTTTCTAGTTCCCCGGTCAATCTGCAACTCATCCGGGAGTTCCTGCATAAGGCTGAAACGCTGGGGTACGAGAGTCTGTGGGTACAGGAACAGATCATCGGAGACTACCCTACCCTCGAGCCGGTCAGCCTGCTCACCTATGCGGCCGCGCTGACCTCCAGACTCCGGCTGGGAACCTCCGTGCTGCTGACCGTTTTGCGCAATCCCGTGCAATTGGCCAAAAACCTGTCCAGTCTGGATCAACTGAGTCAGGGGCGGCTCACCGTGGGTGTAGGGATTGGTGGACACGTGCCAGAAGCGATCTTCGGCTTAGCGAGCGAGCAGCGCGCACGCCGCTTCGTCGAAGGGCTGCAGGTGATGAAAGCATTGTGGACGCAACCACGAGCAACAGTCACGGGCACCTTCTGGCAGTTCGAGAACATCCCGATGGAACCTAAACCGGTGCAGAAGCCGTATCCACCTCTCTGGTTTGGCGCCCGCGAGGCGGTGGCTTTGAAACGCGCCGTGCGTCACGGCGAGGGCTGGATGGGGGCGGGTATTTCCTCCTCGGCTGACTTCGTGCAGCAGGTTGGGCTCGTGCGCCGTTTCCTGGACGAAGCCCAGCGCGACCCGGCGACTTTTGCGATCTCTAAGCGGGTGTACCTGGCGGTGGATAAAGACCGTGACCGCGCCGAGCGTCGCCTGCACGAGTGGTTTGGCCTGCGCTACAAGAATGCCGAGTGGGCCGCGCGCGTGTCCATCTGGGGCGGTCCCGCTGAGTGTACTGACAAGTTGGCTGCGCTCGTGCAGGCCGGCGCGCAGCACCTGTTACTGAACCCGGTGTTTGACGAGCTGGAGCATCTGGAACTGCTCGCCCAGGAGGTGATCCCCCACCTGTAACAGGCTGCTGAAAAAGTGGTGTTCGTGCTTCGACTCCGCTCCCGCTACGCTCAGCCCCACCTCCACGACTTCTGCCGATACCGCTTTCCCAACTCTTCTTCATCCCGCACCGACTTCGCCCTGCGTTGGTTGCGGAGAGCAAACGGCGTTAATTGTTCACTCACAGTGATTTTTGCGCGCAAAGCTTCGGATGAGACAAACTGACGCGTTCGTTGTTTAGCAGAAATGCCGGGAGAATAGCCGGAGATCATCGGAAGGGTCATCTTCAACACGCTTGACAGACAAGAACTCGAGAGAGTACGACTCCACTGGAGAAAAGGAGGGCTCCGCGATGTTCAAGATTGACGACTTTGTCAAAGCATGTCACGGCCAACCACCAAGCGCCGTCAAGGAACTGCTCGCAGAAGCGTTGCGCGCCCCGGAGAGCATCAAGGAAGCGTTGGCCACCATCGGCGGTGGCAAGAGCAGCGGTGAAGGATCCATGGGCGACCTGGCGATTTATCGCTCCGCAGAGCTGACGATTCTCCAGGCTGCCGTCCCAGCCAAGTTCAAAAGTCCTCCGCATAACCATCTGATGTGGGCGGTGATCGGCGTCTACGACGGGCAAGAGAACAATTACTTCTACCGGCGCAGCGACGACGGGCTGGAGGCGGCCGGAGGAAAGCAGTTGCGGCCACCAGATGTCCTGGTGCTAGGAGTGGATGCGGTGCATGCGATTGAGAACCCGCTCG
>JBGPOI010000176.1:0-8787 GCA_041487975.1 Binatia bacterium
CTTCCAAGGGCATGAGTTTGTCTTGCATGAACGGCTCCTTAATGTGCAGGGTTCTCGGCGGTGACAATGCGGGCGACCCGCGACAGGGGATGTCCTTTCGCGTCTATTTGCAACGTGTTGAACCAGCCAAAGGGGGTGCGACAACTGTGCAGCCCCATGTTGACGAGTTCCTGTTGCGTGCGACTCAGAACATCAATAGCAACTTCTGGTGTGCTCAGTTCAGCGAAAAGGTGGGCAAAAGGATGTAGGACGACAGTGGCGACTTTTAACTGCGTCGCCAGCTTGACGACCTCCGCGCCGGCGCGCTGAGCAACTCGTTCCGGGGCGCGTTCGTCTCCTCGCTCGACGCTAGCAAGGACAATCAGCGCCTCGTCAACCCGAGTGACCGGGTTCTCATACGCCTCATAGACCTTCGAGCGACCCTTGGTGGTGATCGTGCAGCAAAAGCTCTTCACGTGCAGGATCAGAAAGCGCATGCCGGGACCCTATCACGACCGCAGCCAGAAGCACAGAGTTTTTCTTGACAACGCGCTTACTTTCACTGAGGATGCTCCTGGCATTTGGGGCCAAGTTTTGAGGGATATGAGATGGCGACGTTTGATGAAATCTTAGAACAGGTCCTCACTCTCCTGCGGCACAAAGGTCGCGTGGCCTATCGTGTATTGAAGCGGCGGTTTGCACTCGACGACGAGTACATTGAGGACCTCAAGGCCGACCTGATTGATGCCAAACGGCTGGCTGCTGACGAAGATGGCAAAGTGCTCGTTTGGGTGAGCGAGGGGGAAAAGGCGAAATGGGGAAAAGGCGAAAAGGAAAAAGATTTGTCCAGACCTCGGACTGCGGCTCCCGGACTCTGGACCCCTCCGCATTTGGCCGAGCGTATTCTGGCCGAGCAGGCGGCGCTGGAAGCAAGAGGTGCGGCCGATGGAGAGCGCAAAACCATCACTGCCCTCTTCGCTGACATCAAAGGCTCCATGGCCCTGATGGAAGATCTCGATCCTGAAGAAGCCCGTTCCCTTATCGATCCTGCTCTCAAGTTGATGATCGACGCCGTCCATCGCTACGAGGGCTACGTGGTCCAATCCACCGGCGACGGCATCTTTGCCTTCTTTGGTGCGCCCATCGCCCACGAGGATCACCCCCAGCGGGCGCTGTACGCCGCGCTGCGCATGCAAGAGGAGATCTACCAAAGAGCGAGCAGCAATGTTGATGAGCTTCTCTCGCGAACAAGGATTTCCTCAGTGGGTAGCGTTAGGACCTATCCTGCAGGGGTGGGTGTTGAGTGAAGAAGGACAGCCAGAGGAAGGCATTGCGCAGATCCGTCAAGGCTTGGTCACTCACCAAACTATGGGGATAGGGATATTCCGGCCTCACCACCTTGGCCTTCTCGCTGAAGCATATGAAAAAATTGGACAGACAGAGGAAGCACTGAGCGTGCTGGGCGAGGCGCTGGCTTTGGTAGACAAGAGCGAGGAGCGTTTCTGCGAAGCAGAGCTGTATCGGCTGAAAGGGCAGCTAACACTCCAGTCCCAAGTCCAAGGTCCCAAGTCCAAGGTCGCAAAAGAAGTAGAGAGGTGCTTTCTAAAGGCTATTGAGATTGCCCAGCGGCAGCAAGCAAAGTCGTGGGAACTGCGGGTGGTCATGAGCCTGAGCCGGTTGTGGCAGGGCCAAGGCAAGAAGGACGAAGCCCGGCAGATGCTGGCCGAGATCTACGGCTGGTTCACTGAAGGGTTTGACACGGCGGACCTGCAGGAAGCGAAGGCGTTGTTGGCGGAGTTGAGCTAACAACGAGCAGCTATTTCTGTTCCGACCGAGAGGGAGTCTTGGGTTCGTTGCCTATCCTGGAAAGGAAAAAGAGAATCACCAACCCGATAAAAAACAAGACAGCAAATGCACCGGCCATAACAACCTCCTCAGGCTAAGGTTCACGACCCAAGCGATGTGCGATCAGCGTGCACAATAATCCGACAAAACCCGCTAAGAAGCTGAACACAAAGCTTACTACCCCCCTTTTGCCAGACCCGCGATAAAGCCACCAGGAAAGAGCAGCAGGGAAATCTTCCAGAAATAATCTCTCCACTCTTTGATCTGTGTCGGACTCATCTCAGCCATCTGCTTATCGATTACCAGGTTGAGCTGAACTACCCACCGCCGGAGCATAAAAAGAACCTAGCCGATCCTTTCGGTAAAGACCAGCCGCTTCTTCTTGTCTTCCGGGCTTCACTTGGAGTAGAGTAGCCCTGTTTTCACTCAGTCCTCAGTCCTCGTTACTCATTACTTCTTCCCGCAGGGAGGGGCATATGTTCGAAGGCGCCTTGACTGGTCTCAAGATTGTTGAGTTGAGCGAGCGCGTGGCGGGTCCGTTCTGTACCAAGGTTATGGCCGATCTTGGCGCGGAGGTGATGAAGATCGAAACGCCCGGAGCCGGAGATGTCGCCCGCAGCCGTGGCCCTTTCCCGGGCGACGAGCCGCACCCCGACCGCAGCGCTCTCTTTCTCTACCTCAATACCAACAAATTCGGAGTGACCCTCGACCTCAGTAAATCCGGGGGAGCCCTCCTGTTCCATGAACTGATGAAAGACGCAGATATTCTCGTAGAAACTCAGATCCCAGGTTTTCTTGAGAGCTTGGGCTTAGACTTTGTCAGCTTGCACGCGCGCTATCCACGTCTCATCGTGACCTCTATCACGCCCTTCGGGCAGACCGGTCCCTATAAGAACTACAAGGCGTACAATTTGAACTGCTTCCATACCGGCGTGGTGGGATATGAGACTCCCTTCAACTTCGTGACCGATCCTGAGAACGAGCCTCCGCTGAAAACCAGCGGACAGCAAGCTGACCTGCTCGCCGGTTGGACGGCAGCGACGGCGACGATGTGCGCGGTGTTTCACCGGGACCTTACCGGCCAGGGCCAGCACGTCGATATTTCCGAAGTGGAGGCGGTCGCCCACATGGTTCGTCCCAACTTCGCCCTGTACTCGCATGAACCCCCCGATGGTCCCAACCGCCGGCGTTTCCTGCGGCGGACCAAATGGGGTCTGGCTTATGTGTTTCCTTGCCGCGGAGGTCACGTCGCGCTTCTCGCGCTTACTGACCAGCATTGGGAAAGCCTCAAAGCACTAATGGGCCGTCCGGAATGGGCAGAGAGCGAACTCTTTTCCACTCTGCTCGAGCGCTTCCAAAACATCGATGCCCTGGAGGTCAGTGTGGCCGCCTGGGTCAGCAATCAAGACCGCGATGAACTCTCCCGCAAGGGTCAGGAACTGCACATCCCTGTTTTCCCCGTACGCGACATGCAGGCAGTTGTCGGCTCCGAACAATATCGGGAACGGGGCTTCTTCGTCACTGTCGATCACCCGGCGACCGGGCCGCTCACCTATCCTGGGGCGCCGTTTAAGTTTTCCGCGACTCCGTGGCAGATGCGCTCGCCTGCTCCACGACTTGGCGAGCATAATACGCGGATCTATGGGGAGCGACTTGGACTCAGCGCTGAGAGGATAGAACAGTTGCGCAGGGAAGGGGTGATTTGAGAAACAGCTTTCAGCTGTCAGCCAGAAAATGTCAACCAGAAAGTGAGTACCGAGTGATAAGGACTAACCTAGAATAGATTGTTGATTGACTCATTGGTTCAATGATTCGATGACTCAATCTGCCGAAAGCTGACGGCTGAGTGCTGTATGCTTCTGAAGGAGAAAACAACATGTCACAGCTTCCGCTCGAAGGCGTCCGTGTGGCCGATTTCGGCTGGATTCTGGCGGCGCCGCAATGCACGACATGGCTGGGTGTGATGGGCGCAGAGGTCATTCGTATCGAATCACATCAGCGCCTGGATGTGATCCGCTTTCTTGGACAAAATCCGCGAGACCTCAAAGGCCCTGACGGTTCGCCACTTTTTAACGGTCTGAACTACAGCAAGAAAAGTGTCACGTTGAACTTAGGTCATCCCCGTGGTGTTGCTCTCGCTAAGGAGATCGTGCGGCGCAGTAATATCGTGGTCGAGAACTTTGCCGTCGGCATGATGAAACGTTGGGGATTGAGTTATGCGGACCTGTGTCAGGTCAAACCTGACATTATCATGATCTCCGGCTCGCCCGTTGGGCAGTATGGTCCAGACAGCCACTGCGTGGGGTGGGGACCCATTACCCAAGCTTCCGCCGGCATCTGTCATCTCACCGGATACCCCGACGGTCCGCCCAGCAGCCTGGGCGGTACCTGGCCGGACTACATGGTCGGCGTGGTGATGACCTATGCTGTCCTGGCGGCTCTGTACTGCCATCGCCGCACAGGCAAAGGACAGCATGTTGACCTGGCAATGGCTGAAGTCGTCACCGCGATGCTCCCTGAAGCGATCATGGATTATCTCATGAATAAGCGAGATCAAGGGCGGCGGGGGAACCGCGACGAGGTGATGGTCCCTCACAATGTGTATCGCTGTTGTGCGGAGGACAAGTGGGTAGCGATTGCGGTGGACAACGAAGAGGAATGGCAAAACCTCTGCCAAGTGGTGGGTCACCCTGAGTGGCTGGCAGACGAGCGGTTCAAAGACCGCCAGAGTCGCAAGGCGCATGAACAAGAACTGGACGCGTTGCTGACTGCCTGGACACGGGCACGGAGCCAAACCGAGATCATGCATCTGTTGCAAAAGGTCGGCGTGGCCGCCACTCCCGTGTATGACACCGAGAGCCTCATCGCCGATCCGCAATTTCAGCATCGGGATTTTCTCGCCAGCCCTGGTCATCCAGTGACGGGCGACCATCCCGTAGCCGGTATTCCCGGCAAATACAGCGCCATTGAGAAGCTCCGCTACACGCCGGCCCCCTGCCTGGGGCAGGATAATGAGCAAGTGTTTAGTGAAATGCTCGGACTCTCACAGGAAGAGATCAAGCGGTTGCAGGAAGAGAAGGTTATTTACTAGGCCTGAGGAACGAGGACTAAGGACTGAGCAGGGCTTCCGTATCCTCATCTCAGGCCCGACCCGCATTGACCGCACCTGAGAAATAGGCAAGAAAACGTCTGGCCGATAGCGGCCAAATCGACGAAGGAGGAATATATGAAACTCGGCGTTGCGATGTTTGCGACAGATTATGCGATCCGCCCAGACGAGTTTGCTCGTGCCTGCGAGGAGCGTGGCTTCGAGTCTGCCTGGTTCCCGGAACACACTCATATTCCCGCCAGTCGGAAAACTCCCTGGCCTCTCGGTGGTGATTTGCCGAAAGATTATTGGCATACGCACGATCTGTTCGTTTCTCTCATGGCCGCAGCGGCAGCGACAAAAACGATCAAGGTCGGGAGCGGAATCTGTCTGGTGATCGAACACGACCCTATTAAGCTCGCCAAGGAAGTTGCCTCTGTCGATCAACTCTCGAACGGCCGCTTGCTCTTCGGCATCGGTGGAGGGTGGAACGCTGAGGAGATGGAAAATCACAAGACACCCTTCGCTCGCCGCTGGAAGGTGTTGCGGGAAAAGATCGAAGCCATGAAGACGATTTGGACCGAGGAAGCGGCAGAGTATCACGGCGAGTTTGTCAACTTCGATCCCATCTGGTGCGACCCCAAACCGCTGCAGAAACCACATCCACCGATTTTACTTGGGGTTCACACTGGCAGCGGCCTCAACCGGGTGGTGAACTACTGTGACGGGTGGATTCCGGTCGGGGCCGCGGTTCAGGATCTGCGCGCATCCATCAACGATCTGCACGCTCGGGCGGAAAAGGTGGGCCGGCGACCGCAAGACCTGCCGGTCTCAATCTTCATGGCCTCAGACCAGGAGTCCGTGCTCCGCCAATATCAGGAACTGGGGGTCGAACGGACGGTTTTCGGCGTGCCCTCTGAAGGGAAAGACAAAGTGCTCCCCCTCTTGGACAAGTACGCCAGATTGATTCCCAAGGTCGCGTAGCAGTGGGGCCTAGCGTGCGGTCCCTAAATTTGTAGGGTGCATTTATGCACCGTTTGTGCGGTGCGCACAGCGCACCCTACGACTCTTCTCGGTTCTAGGTTCCCTCTCCCCTCGCGGGAGAGGGACAGGGTGAGGGGGCCTCCAGTCAAAGTATGACCTTCGACGAAGTCCTTGAACAGGTGCGGGATCTCCTGCGGAGCAAAGGGCGGGTCTCCTATCGGGCTTTGAAAAGACGGTTCGCGCTGGATGACGAATACCTTGAAGATCTCAAGGCGGAGATCATCAAGGCCGAACACTTGGCCATCGACGAAGATGGAGAGGTGCTGGTCTGGACGGGCGGGACGCCAGTTTCAGGTTCCAGGTTTCAAGTTTCAAGTCCCCAACCCCCCGTCACTTACACGCCGCCACATCTAGCGGACCGTATCCGAGCTGAGCAAGCGGCGATGGAAATGCGCGGTGTCACCGACGGTGAGCGCAAGACTATCACCGCCCTCTTTGCCGACCTCAAAGGCTCCACCGCTCTGATTGAAGCTCTCGATCCCGAAGAAGCCCGTTCCATCATCGATCCTGCTCTGCAAATCATGATGGACGCCGTCCATCGCTACGAAGGCTACGTCGCGCAGTCTCTGGGCGATGGCATCTTTGCCCTGTTCGGCGCGCCCATTGCCCATGAAGACCATCCGCAACGAGCCTTGTATGCCGCGCTGCGCATGCAAGAGGAAATGCGGCGGTACGCTGACACCCTACGGCGGGCAGGTGGCGCCCCCCTGCAGATGCGGGTGGGTGTGAATACTGGGGAAGTGGTGGTGCGCTCGATTCGCAAAGATGATCTGCACACGGACTATGTGCCCGTGGGCCATTCGACCAATCTGGCGGCGCGGATGGAGCAACTGGCCAACCCGGGCACGATTCTGGTCACCGAGCAGACTCACAAGCTGACCGAAGGCTACTTCCAATTCAAGGCGTTGGGGGAGACGCAAGTAAAAGGAGTCGACAAGCCGCTCCCGATCTATGAGGTGCTGGGCATCGGCCCGTTGCGGACGCGCCTGCAGGTCGCGGCCCGCCGGGGACTGACCCGCTTTGTCGGCCGGCAGAGTGAAATGGACCAGTTGCAACGGGCCTTGGCGCAAGCCAGGGCGGGGCATGGCCAAATCGTGGGGGTGATGGGTGAGCCGGGGCTGGGGAAATCGCGGCTGTTTTATGAATTCAAACTGACTTCGCAGAGTGGTTGTCTGGTGCTTGAAGCGTTCTCCGTGTCCCATGGCAAAGCCGCGCCGTATCTGCCGCTGATCGAACTGCTCAAGACGTACTTCCAGATACAACCCCAAGATGATGAACGGCAGCGAAAAGAGAAGATCACGGGCAAAGTGCTCACCTTGGATCGCAGTCTCGAAGACACCTTGCCCCATCTCTTCTCACTACTGGGGATCGAAGACCAAACCTCCAGCCTTCAACAGATGGACCCCCAGATACGGCGGCGGCGGACGTTCGAAGCCCTCAAGAAACTGTTCTTACGGGAGAGTCTCAACCAGCCCCTCATTCTCATCTTCGAGGATCTGCACTGGATCGACACCGAGACCCAAGGATTCCTCGATGTGCTGGCTGAGAGTGTGGCGAGTGCGCGCCTTTTGCTGCTGGTGAACTACCGGCCGGAGTATCGCTCCGAGTGGGGACAGAAGACGTATTACACCCAACTCCGGCTGGCTCCGTTGGGCAGAGAAGAGACGGAGGAATTTCTGACCGCTTTGCTGGGGACCGACACCGCAGGGGCGACCGGCCGGTCGCCCCTACAAGATCTCAAGCGGCTCATTTTAGAGAAGACCGAGGGGACGCCGTTTTTCATGGAAGAGGTGGTGCAGACGCTGGTAGAAGAGGGGGTCCTGGTGCGCGACGCCGTAGGGGCACGGCTTCGGCCTGGTTTTTCCACTGGCCAGGTGCTCCTATCCCAAGACCTGCATATTCCGACGACCGTGCAGGGGGTGTTGGCGGCGCGGATAGACCGACTGACGGCAGAGGAGAAAGCCCTTCTGCAACAACTCGCCATCATCGGACGAGAGTTTCCGCTGAGCCTGGTGCGCCAGGTCGTTCCCCAGCCCGAAGAGGAACTATATCGGCTCTTGTCATCTCTTCAGCACAAGGAGTTTCTCTACGAGCAGCCGGCGTTTCCGGAGGTCGAATACATCTTCAAACACGCCCTCACGCAGGAAGTGGCCTACGGCTCCGTACTGGTAGAGCGGCGCAAAGCCTTGCATGAGCGTACGGGGCAAGCAATTGAAGCGCTCTACAGTTCAAGCTTAGAAGATCACTACAGCGAGCTGGCGCATCACTACAGTCGCAGTGGCAACACCCGGAAGGCGGTGGAGTACCTGCAACTTGCCGGACAACAGGCGGTGCAACGATCAGCCTATGCGGAAGCGATCAGTCACTTGAGCAGTGCTTTAGAGCTGTTCAAAACATTGCCGGACACCCCCGAGCGCATCCAGCAAGAACTCACCCTGCAAATTACCTTGGGCGCTCCACTGGTAGCCACCAAGGGTATGGCAGCTCCGGAAGTAGGAGCCGTCTACAACCGGGCGCGAGAGTTGTGCCAGCGGGTGGGGAAAACTCCTCAGCTCTCCCCGGTGTTGTTTGCTCTGCATAGGTTTTATGCTGTGCGGGCAGAGTTACAGGCGGCCCGTGAGATAGCGGAGCAGCATCTGAAGCTAGCCCAAAGCATACAAGACCCGGCCCTTCTCCTATCAGCTCATCTGGCGTTGGGGGCAGCCTGGTTATGGCTTGGAGAGTTTGTCCCCGCCCGAGAGCATTTGGAGCAGGGGATTGCCTCCTATGATCCCCAGCAGCATCGCTCTCTTGCCTTCCTTTACGGCGAGAACCCTGGGGTGACTTGCTTC
>JBGPOI010000177.1:0-8785 GCA_041487975.1 Binatia bacterium
CTTTCCCTTTGCCGCCCCAGCGCGTGGGCATGGTGACCACCGAGGCGTCTTCAACCATGGTGGACAATGACAGGTTCTCGTCTTTGGTCTCGAACTCGCCCTTGAGGTGCTCTTCCCACAATCTCAGATTCTCTTGGGCTGACATGCGTGCTCCTCCTTTTCTCGTCAGGGCGGTCCTGCAACATGCCTCGGCTATCGCAATACATCACGGCAATCGGCAACCCTTGGTCCGCGTTCTCGCGCGGCATGATTTGATAGAGACAATCCTCGGTAAAAAAATCGGGCCACTCCTCCAACCGGTCATCATCAATACACTGCACATAAGCATGGATGAGATCCTCAACTGCGGAGCGAAGTTCTTGGCTCACCATAACCGACCTCCCCGTGCGGCTGAGCGCGCTAGGCCGCTGGCGCGGCCCTTCCAGAGAATGCGGGCATCACCTCCTCCGCGAACAGCCGCAGTGAGTGCAGTGTCTGCTCGTGAGGAAAGGTCCCCCAGGCGAACGAGCAGATCGCGTAGTTACAACCGGTCTCTTCCAGCAACTGCGTCATTTGCTCACGCACGCGCGCAGGCGAGCCGAAAATGACAGTCTGACTTTGGACCGCCGGTTCCCACGCGAAGAAGCCATCGACACTATGGTCGTTGTGATCGTGCCAGAGTTTAGTGATCGAGCGATACCAATCCGCATGGGCGGCGCGTGTGGCTGCTAGCGCCTCGGCGTCAGTGTCCGCCACGAACACTTGGCGCATGACACCCACCTTGGGCGCGGCCACGTGGCCGTTGAGCCGGCCCGGCTCTTGCCGGTGTGCCTGCCAGGTCTGCCAATACGTATCCACGAGCTGACGCACATGCGCCGCCGGGCCGATGGCCGCGAAATTATAGCCGTGCCTCGCCACATATTCGATGCTCTCCGGGTTGTGCGTGGGATACCACAGCGGCGGGTATGGTTGCTGCATGGGGTGCAACTCCATGGGGACGTCGTGATACTGGAAGTGCTGACCCTCGAACGTCAGACGCTCGTGTGTCATCCCAGCGACGAGGACCGCCAGCGCCTCGGTGAAGATCGCGCGTGTATCAGCGGCGTCAACACCGAAGTAGCCCAGCTCGTAGGGCGAGACACCACGGCCGATGCCGAGATCCAGCCGCCCGCCTGAGAGGTGGTCAAGCATGCAGACTTCTTCGATGAGCCGCAGAGGATTGTAGAGCGGCAGCAGGTAGACGAGCGGGCCCAGGCGGATCCGCCGGGTGCGCTGCGCCGCCGCGGTGAGAAACAGCGCAGGTGAGGGCGCCATGCCCAGGGGCGTGGCATGGTGCTCCGCGAGGTGGTAGCAGAAGAAGCCGGCGGCGTCTGCTACCTCCAGGAGCTGCAGCCGCTGCGCATAGAGTTGATGCAAGGGCACCTTGCCCCGGTCAATCCAATCGAACACGCCAAAGGTCACTTGAACCATGACTGCCTCCTTCCTATTGCACGAAGCCTGCCGAGGACGAGCTGCTGCCGCCCATCCACCCATCACTGTAGCGCATTGCACGTTTCAGGCCGGCAGCGGTAGGCGCGCCACTCCAGGCAGACGCGCAGTGATGATTCGTACAGGCTGCCTCACGAGATGTGGCGCTAGCCCAAGGGCCCCTGGAAGATTTGATCAGCATAGGTGTCCGACAGCGGCTCCAGCACCTCGGGCCATTTCTCGTTCACGGCTCGGCGCAACTCCTTGGGGCGCGGCTTGCCATCCCACCCTACCTGTTCCATGTAGTAATAGAGCTGCAGACAATGGCCGTCTGGATCCACCACATGCGCCGCGTAGTCAATGCCCGGGTACAACTCCGGCGGAATGCGCTCCACTACCTGTGCGCCTCGCTCTTTGAAAAAGTGCACCGCGCTGCGCAACTGCTCATAACTCCCGACCTCGACGCCAAACGTCATACAAGTCGTATGGGCACTGAGTCCCAGCTCCTGCCGCAACTCCTTGGGAAACAGCCCCACACTGTGGTGCTCCGTGCCGGCGCGCAAGAACACACAGCGCCGCCCCTTGAAGCTGACTTCCTCCGTCTTCATGAAACCTAGCATCTCCGTGTAAAACGCCTCTGCTCGACCCACGTCCTGCACGAAGAGTCCCACTGGACCAATCCGGGTGACCTTGAATGGCCGCGGGAGCAGCACACCGCCCACATTGTACGTATTAGGTAGGTCTTCCTTGGGCCGGTAGCCGGAGGTGATCTCAATGCCCTTTTGCAAGGCGTCCTCTATCTCCATGGCTTCGGACATCTGGGGCAGGGACGGCGCTTCATCAAAGCGGCGATAGTACATGGCCAGCGGTTTACTGTGGCGGGTCCAGCCTATCTGTTCGATCCCATAGTAGAGCTCGATGGTGTGGCCATCAGGATCCCGGATATACACATGCCAGTTGCTGCCGGGCATATCCCGGCCCACCCGGCGAATCTCGACCCCTTGCTCCTTAAAGAACTCATAGGCGTTGACAACTTCCTCCAGCGTCCCGAGCTGCCAGGTGATTTGATTGACAGTGATGTCGGGGGACCCTGCGTCGTCCCCAAATATAGCGCCCAACGATTTATGGGCTAGAAGAAGAGCATGGTGGTCCGACCCATAGGTGGTAAAGAAGAGCCGCGGGTCCTGTAAGCCGGCCAGCATCTTTTGCAGCTCCGGAATCTTGCTGATGTCCAGTTCATCCGTCAGCCGAAATCCTAGCAGTTGGGTGTAGAACTCCACTCCTTCGGCGAGCTTGGTCAGGTTGAAGCCAAAGTGCCCCAGCCGCCGTATCTTAAACGGTCGGGGGAGGAGCACCCCACCCACGTTGTAGTGTCCATTACTCTGATGCATAGCAAAACCTCCTGTGTGGATTGTCTATCGTGGATCCAGAGTGGCTCCTTCTGCAGGAGGCGCTCTGTTTAGACGCGAGCCGTGCCTTCAGGTTCGGCAATGACCCTATTTTCAATCTCCCCCAGTTTCTCGATGGTGATCTTCACGACATCCCCCGCCTTCAGCCACTTGGGTGGTTTCATCGCCGCGCCCACGCCCCCGGGCGTCCCAGTGGAAATGATGTCCCCCGGCTCCAAGGTAAATGCGGTCGACAAATGCGCGACTAAGTCAAAGCAGGTGAACAGGAGCTGACTGGTGTTCGAGTGTTGCCGTAATTCCCCATTGACCCACGTTTTGAGATCAAGCGCGTGGGGGTCCCCCACTTCCTCCGCGGTGGTGATCCACGGCCCCAACGGACAGTGGGTGTCCCAGGATTTGCCCATGGTAAAGGTCGGCACTCGCCGCTGCCAATCCCGTACGCTCACGTCATTGGCAATCGTGTAGCCGACAATGACCTCAGGGGCACGCTGCTTGGGCACGTGCCGACAGTAGCGCCCAATCACAACGGCGAGTTCCCCTTCATAATCGAGCTGCTCGGAAACCCGCGGCAAGTGGATGTCCCCGTGTGGACTATTCACGGCGGTGGACTGCTTATTGAAGATCATGGGCACCTCGGGCGTTTTATTGCCGGTTTCGGCAATGTGATCTTTGTAATTGAGCCCGACGGCGAGAATTTTGGGCGGCCGTAAGATGGGTGCTTCCAGCTTCACCTCTGTGAGCGCCACCCGAGCGGCGGCGCTGCTAACTGCTTGTTTGGCCGCAGCTAACGCCGCTGTCCCCGCCGCCAAGAAGGCGCACATTTCGCGAGGGAGATTGGGGGCGGCGAGCGAAAGATCAACGATGGCGTCGCCCTCCACAATCCCGATACGGGTTGCACCGCCGTGAGTGAACGTGACAAGTTTCATAGGTTCCTCCTTTGCGTCGCTTTCATGGCGCAATTTTATAGCCTCTTTGTATGAAGATGAAGCCGCGCTTCCTTGAGGGAATTCAGTTAGGGGCAATAGAGCAATAACCTCCGAGCGCTATTCTCGGCACCTATCGGTTACGAAAATGAGGAATCACTTCCTTGGCAAACAATGCGAGTGAACTTCTCATGTAGCGTGGGTCTATTCCGGGAGAATCCAGTGAAAATACCACCTGCGTCATCGGGCAGATTTTCAGCTCCTCCTCCAGCATCTTGCTCACCTCGTCTGGCGTGCCGACGTAAGCCGGACCATAGGGGCCGCGGCCCTGTTTGCGCAGCTCTCCCAGCGGCGGCACGGTCAGATCCTGGCCTCGGCTCATAGTCTGGTTTTCCGGGGCGGCCATAGCCTTGAAGTGCACCTTCATGTGCCACTGCAAATGCGCTTCGCACTCGTCCCAAGCTTTTTCGTGAGTCGCGGCCACATGGCCGATGTGCAACCCGGCCCGCTGGAATTGTTGGGGATCGTGGCCCGCCTTGCGTAGCGCGTCATCATAGATCTTTTGCAACGGCGCCGGCGGCGCCGCAGCCAGATGATAGCCGTTCGCGCCCGCCTCTGCCACAGCTTGCGGCCCAAGGGCCGCTACCCACAGCGGCAAGGGCTGCTGCACCGGTTTGGGTGTCATCCGTACCTTGTTGAACTCCCAGTATTTCCCCGTGAAGCTGAACTCCTCCTCGTTGAGACAGCGCCTGATGATTTCGAGACCTTCGTGCATGCGCGGTCGACGCTGCTGCATCGGTACGCCGAAGGTTGCGTAGTCACCCGGGTCCGAGCCCGGACCGACCGCCAGGTCGAAACGGCCATGCGAAAGAATGTCGATGGTCGCCGCATCTTCGGCCACTCGAATCGGGTTGTGGAAGGGCAACAAGAGCACGAAGGTGCCGATGCGGATGCGCTTTGTCCGCGCGGCGATCGCGGCGAGGATGGGAAGCTGTGACGGCGACCAGCCGTCTTCGAGGAAGTGATGCTCACTGGTCCACAGATGGTCGAAACCAAGTTCCTCTGCTAACACACACAGATCGAGAAGATCCCGGTAGACCTCCTGGACCGGACGACGCCATTGCGGCGGGTTGCGGAACATCATTATTGCGCCAAATTCCATGATTTGCCCTCCTTCTTTGCCTCCTGGCTCGAGTTCGCGCATCGCCGGTGGTCGTGTGCCTCGCTGCTCGTGCGGGTTGGTGAAGGTTCAGCTGAAGGCTTTCTCTCGACGGATGTCGACAGGATAGTCAAACGGCTCACCTTTTCTTTAGTCTCTGCTCGATCGCATGCTGCAGGCTGCGACAGCCGAGACTCGTTGGGGATGGGTCAAAGTGCTGATAGAGCAAATGGAACCATGGCTTCTGTGACTTTGTCCGGACATGGTTATGGTCTTTTGTGCCAAAACTTACTTGACGGACCACTGAGCGCAACAGTAAACGGCTCTGGACGCCACTGCCAATAGGGTCGCGTCTGGCGTTGGTGGCGCACGCCGTGCAAACGCACCCGATCGGTGAGATTCAGCAGTATCGGCATCAAGTCGGTCCCGTACACCCGGCCGAGACCGCCACGGATCGCCGCTCTTTCGTGAAACTCCGTCACCTCATCCGCCAGCACGTTCGGTCCGCCAGCAATCAGCAGTGGCACTGCCTCACCAGAGTGGATCAGCGGCCCGCTGCTGGGCGTGGCGTGATCGCCGGTCACGACCACCAACAGGTCTGCGCCGCTCTCGACCTGCGCGACCAGCGGCCCAAGCTCGCTGTCGATTGCGGCAATGGCGTTTCGTTTCCCTAGCGGAATCAGGAGGGCAAAACCGTCAACTGGAAGTTCTCCCAACCAGATGCCCGACAGAAACTGCACAGGCACTACCAGAATGTCCAGAAATTTATGTGAAAGACCACTAGAGCGGTTTTCATTTGAGCGAGGAGACATACCGTTTTCTCAGTCGTAGTGCTCGTCCATGCCGGAAACGCTCCGCTTATTCCGGCCTACCTTCTTTCTCTCTTCATTCAAGTGCAAACCACTGTAGAGCAGATTGCAGATGCATTTACCAGAAACTGGATTCCCGCTTTCGCGGGAATGACCCTGCCAAGGGTCTCTCCTCCGTCATGCCCGCGCAGGCGGGCATCCAGGCCTTCTGTTTCGCTTGGTAAAGGCAAACGAAATTTGCTCTAGAAACTAACCACCGACAACTTTCCTCATCTGCTCCACCGCCCCAATCTCCCTGAGCACTTGAGCAACCGCAGACGGCACCAACTCCTCCCACCCCTACCCTGCGCACAACTTGCAGCGCACTTCGCTGCCACTTACCCGTTTCGCTTCCCCTACATCCAGGACCTCTACCAGCCAGCCCATCTCTTGGAAGCGTCTGGCCTTTTCCTCTCCCCAGGCGGAGAAGATACGCACAAACTGTGTTGTTCCTACCGGGCAGTAGAAACGCCAGCGCTCGGGATGATGGAGGGGAAAGGGAACAAGCGAGACGCAGGCCGTGTCTACCCCAACTTCAGCCAACGCCGCACGGATCATGCGCTGACGCTCGAAGAAGGTAAAGACATTGGCGGCAGGGTGGTGCCGTTCAGGGTCGGTCGTTTCTGCAACGATCAGGGATGGATCAGGATTGGTGATGCCAACGAGCAGGTGGTCACAGCGCGCCAGGGCTGCCAACGTGTATTGCAAATGCCCACAGTGAAACGGCTGGAAGCGACCATGCACCATGCCATAGCGTGCCTGCATGCAGGCTTTATAGCAGGTTTTTCGTCTTTTCCCTCTCCCACAGTGCGGAAGAGGGCGCAAAGCACTAGCGCAGCGTGGCAGGAGCGCCCTGCCCTACGTGTTGAGCAAAGGCCCCGTCTGCCTTTTCATCCGCGCCTAGCGCACCTTCCTGCGTCTGCACGGCAACCGGCGCCGACTCAGGCTTCGCCGCCACCGTCGTGACCGGCACCGTCTTCTCCACTTCAAATACTAGCCGTCCAGCCGCTTCTTGGGCCTGCACGCGTGCAGCGACCTCAGTGGGAAGCTGGATCGACCGCTCGCTCGGGAATTTCCCTTCTTCTAAGGCAGGACGCAAAAAGAACTGCTCGGGCTGTGTGACCTCCGCCTGACTCTTGACCGACGCGTCAAGATACCACTGCCGGCGCATGAAATCTGGATTAAAGAAGAGTTGTTGTTCCTCTGGGGTCCACTGCTTCACACGGTGGTTGTCCCGCACCGAGTAGGTAATGACGTCTGAGGCGAGGTCCCAATAGATAACGAACAGCGGTCCGTAGCCCCGCTCGCCCAAAGCCGGATTAAATATATCGGTGAGGCGTGTTTCGATCAGCGCTAACTTCCCATCGCGGTCGTACTGTTCGATGCGCAACGGATAGAATGAATGCTTTTCCAGCCAATACAGCAGCCGTGGCGCATAGTAGTTCGGCAGCCAATCCTCGCGCGCCCGTGCTTCCACCACATAGCACTCAACTCCACCATCCGCGGTATAGTATGGATAGGCATTCCCCATCAACTTGATGTCCGCAGTCCGCACCTCGTGCAGGCTCCCATCCGCACCATTGCCAAGAATGACCGTCGGGCGAGTGATCGGAAAACGCACGGTCCGGTGAAGCACGTCGAGGCCAATGAAACGCCAGGAAAATTCCCACGCATCACGGCCAGTCGCATCGTCAAGAGTTTGCGCCTGATTAGGGAATTGATCCTGCCGTCGGACTGGCGCCTGATGACGGACTCGGCGAATGGACGGAGAGTACATAAAACTCTCCTCTTTCTTGACAAAATCATGATCCGTGCGATAGCGGATCGTCATTCGTTGAGAACCTTCCGCATCCGGTGGGAACGTGTTTTGGTTGAGGGAGCGATAGAGTTCTTCGCCGGGCTTGCGCGCGAATTCTGCCTCTACGCCAACCGGCTCAGGATAATGCAAAAAAGTAATGGACTTGCCCGGGTTCAGCAGTGCCCCACTAGGAGAGCTTGAGCCCCACAGGTTGGCATAGACGCATGACCAACGCGGCCGCTGAGTGAACTCCATCGCTCGGTAGCCCATTTCCTCAGCCGTGTACGGGGCAGTGAAGGGATAAGGCTCGGCCGGCATGTACGGGAATTGCGCATGACGTGGGGTATTGGCGGAAAGATCAACGTCGCGCAGTTCTTGGGAGGAGAGTTCGTCCACCGTTTTCCAAGTTTGCTCTTGGGGACGGTGAGTATCTTCGGCGGAGGTCCGGGTCAAGGGGCCGAACGTAAGAATCGAAACAAGAGTCAGAAACAGCCAGAAAGATTTTCGGTTCATGCAGAGTTCTACCTTCCCTCTCTCACAAGTTACCGCCTTGCTACAAAAGAGCGCTCAGCTATCAGCACTGAGCAATCAGCCAGAAACAAGGGGCTTAAGTCCCTTGTCTGGATTTGCGGAAAGCTGACAGATGAGCGCTGCTTGCTGACATAGTTTATTCCCGTACGCTCACCACCCGCTGGGCAGGTTGGGAGGTGGGGGACTCAAACACGAGGTGTCCGGCCGCATCTTGCGCCCGAATTCGCGCCATGAGTTCAGCGCTTAACTGGATGTGACGCTCCTCTGGGAATTTCTCCAGCTCTAAGTCTGGCCTCAGGAAGAACTCCTCCGGCGTGTTCACCGCAAGTTGGCTTTTGACTGGCGTCAGAAACCACTGCCGCCGCATGAAGTCGGGGCTGAAAAAGGTGAGTCGGTCAGCGGCCGACCACTCCATCAGCCGGAGGCCATCACGGATAATGTAGGTCATCAGGTCAAGCGGCACGTCCCAGTCCAGGATTATAAATGGACCATAGCCCCGTTCCTTGAGCGCCGGATTCAGCAGCTTGGTTAGGCGCACCTCAACCTGAATGAGATGGCCCTCGCGATCGTACATCTCTGTCCGCAAGGGAAAGAACGCATGCTGATCGAGCCAGTAGAGGATACGTGGGGCATAGTACCCGGGCAGCCAGTCTTCGCGCGCCCGTGCCTCA
>JBGPOI010000178.1:0-8778 GCA_041487975.1 Binatia bacterium
AACTGGGGCGGAACTTCCGCAACGAAGGGGTGTCTACCAAACACAACCCCGAGTACACCATGCTCGAGTTTTATCAGGCGTACGCGACCTATGAGCATCTGATGACGCTCACCGAGGAGCTGTTCGTCTTTCTTGCCCAAGCAGTGCACGGCGGTCCGCGCTTTATCTACGGCGAGCACGAGATCGACCTGACCCCGCCGTGGCGTCGGCTCGCGATGAAAGAGGCGGTGTGTGAGTACGCTGGGTTGTCGGCCGCGGAGATCGACCGGGAGGACCTCGTACGGGCCAAGGCGCGTGAGATGGGGGTCCTGCCCCATGCTGCCGCGCCGCTGGGTAAGGTCATAGAAGAACTGTTCGGCGCTGTGGTTGAGCCGCATCTGATTCAACCGACGTTCGTGGTCAGCTACCCCGTCGAAGTTTCCCCTTTGGCGCGACGAAGCGACGTGGACCCGCGTTTCGTGGACCGCTTTGAGTTGTACGTTGCCGGGCGTGAACTCGCCAATGCGTTTTCTGAGTTGAATGACCCTGAAGATCAGTTGCAACGCTTTCTCGAACAGTTGCGCGAACGCGAGGCGGGCGATGAGGAAGCCCACGCGCTTGATGAAGACTACCTCCGTGCGCTTGAGTATGGCATGCCGCCCGCTGCTGGCGAAGGAATCGGTATCGACCGCCTGGTGATGTTATTTGCCAACGCGCCCTCGATTCGCGACGTCATCCTGTTCCCGCAAATGCGGCCGGAGAAGAAGTGAAGAAGCTTTCAGCCCTCAGCAGTCAGCCGGAAGAAAAGCTGAGGAATGACACCTGCTTTTCTGAAAGCTGATCGCTGATAGCTGACTGCTTAGTTCCGTGCGTTACGAACTCTTTATCAGCCTGCGCTATCTGCGCGCCAAGCGGCGCGAGGCGTTCATCTCGCTGATCACCGTTATTACCACGGTGGGGGTGATAATCGGCGTGATGACGCTCGATATCGTCCTGTCGGTGATGACCGGCTTCGAGGAAGACCTGCGTGATCGCATCCTCGGTTTCAACCCGCATATCGTGCTTTCCAGCCTGACCGGTCCTATCGACGATTACACGCAGGTTATGGAGAAAGTCCGCCAGGTGCCAGGGGTAGTGGCCGCGGCGCCTTTCATCTACAGCCAGGTCATGCTGACCTCGCGCCAGAGTGTCGCCGGGGTACTGGTGCGCGGGCTGGAGCCGGCCCACGCGAACGACGTGGTCGATCTCGCCGATCACCTCAAGGAGGGCAGCATCACCGGGCTCGGTCGGGAGCAGGAAGTCACTATTAGTGATGGAACGGAAGAACGCACCGTGACGCTCTCCGGGGTCATTGTCGGCCGCGCGCTGGCGCAGCAACTCGGTGTGATGCTCGGCGATCCCATTAACGTAGTGTCCCCCCTCAACAGCACGCCGGGGCCACTGGGGTTGGTGCCGAAAGTCAAACGTTTCGTCGTGACCGCACTCTTCGACTCGGGCATGTACTCCTACGACGAAGGGCTGATGATGATGTCTCTGACCGACGCGCAGAGCTTTTTTGGTCTGGGGACCCGGGTGACGGGGATCGAGGTGCGCGTCCAGGATGTCTATGCTGCGCAGACGATCGCGCGCCGGTTGGAGGCCACCCTGGGCTTTCCCTATAAGGCGCGCGACTGGACCGAGAGCCAACGCAATCTGTTTGCCGCCCTGGCGTTGGAAAAGACGGTTTACTTCATCGTGCTGCTGCTGATCATCTTGGTCGCCGCCTTCAATATTATCGCTACCTTGATCATGGTGGTGATGGAGAAGCGCAAGGACATCGCCGTGCTCAAGTCGATGGGCGCGACCGGCCGCTCGATCGGCCGCATCTTCATTTATAAAGGTTTGCTCATTGGTGTGGTCGGCACCCTGTTAGGCACGGTGTTAGGCTATGGCGGGTGTTGGCTGTTGGATCACTACCATTTTATCGAACTGCCGAAGGATGTGTTCTATGTGTCCACCCTGCCGGTCAAAATCTACCCGAGGAACTTTCTGATGGTGGGGGCGGCCTCGATCGTCATTTGTCTGCTGGCGACGATCTATCCGGCGCGCCAGGCGGCGAGTTTGGCGCCGGTGGAGGTGATTCGCTATGAATAGCAGTCAGCAGTTAGCAGTCAGCAAAAACAGGACATTGTCTTGGCAAAGCTGAAGGCTGAGAGTTAATTGCTGATCGCTTCTGGAGTGGCAGTGGCTGAGATCTTGATCCGGGCCGAGAGGCTGAGTAAACGCTACGGCGAAGGTGAGCAGGTCATCCGCGTGCTTGAGGACTTGGACCTGGAGATTCACTGTACCGAGCGCGTAGCGATCGTTGGCGAGTCCGGGGTGGGCAAGAGCACTTTATTGCATATCCTTGGCACGCTGGACCGTCCTACTGAGGGAAAAGTTCTCCTCGATGGGCAAGACCTCTTTGCCCTGTCCGACGCGGAGATGGCCGCAGTGCGCAACCGCGAGATCGGGTTCATTTTTCAGTTCCACCATCTCCTTCCCGACTTCACGGCTTTAGAGAACGTCATGATGCCTGGGCTCATCGCCGGTCTAGGCTGGACTGAGGCTCGTGCCAGAGCTGTGGAAATGTTGTACAAAGTCGGCCTCGGCGAGCGGCTCACGCACCGCCCCGGTGAACTCTCCGGCGGAGAACAACAACGGGTGGCCGTCGCCCGCGCGCTCCTGTTGGGACCGCGCGTCGTGCTGGCAGACGAGCCCACCGGTAACCTCGATCCGGTGACCGGCGAGGGCGTGCTCCGGCTGCTTCTGGCGCTAAACCGCGAGATGGGAATCACGATGGCGATCGTGACCCATAGTGAGAAACTGGCCGCGGCGATGGATCGCACCCTACGACTGAGCAGAGGAAAGCTGACGACGGTGACGGCCTGAGCGGCTTTACAATCCGGGGGGATTCTGTTAGGGGGGGGAACACCTCTCCGGCTGGGGGTGTCCTTTATGATTTACAAGATCTGCAAGCTCTGGATGGTGGGCGCGATTGCCGTGCTCTTTGCCGGTCAGGTGTGGGCTAATGATCCTTCCTCTGCCTCCCCGTCCGGTTCCCCGATTGCTGCTATCAAAGTTGCTGGCAACGACCGAGTAGAAGAAGAAGCCATCCGGGTGCACATCAGTAGCCGGCCTGGAGAACTGCTCAATTACGAGACCATCGATAAAGACGTGCGTTCGGTCTACGGGATGGGGTTTTTCAGCAACGTTGAAGTCAGCGTGAGCGAAGAGAACGGCCGCACGATCCTGACCTATCAGGTCCGCGAACGACCACTGATCCGCGAAGTGCGCATCGAGGGGACTAAAGGACTGTCCAAAGATGACTTTGAAAGTGCCCTCAAAATCCACCCCCGCACGATTCTGAACCCAGTGAAGATCCGCCACGGTATCGAGGAAACCAAAAAAGCCTACGAAAAGAAAGGCTTTCTCGACGCGGAGATTACCTATCGGACTGAGGAAGCCGCCGCCGGAGAGGCAATTCTCACCTTTACGGTGAACGAAAATGAAAAGGTGGGTATCAAGGACATCGTGTTCGAAGGCAATAGCGCCTTCTCCAGCGACCAACTGCGCGCCATTATGGCCACGCGCCAAAAGAATTTCCTTTCCCGTTTCTTGAGCAGCGGGGTGCTCAACAACGATGCGCTTAAGACCGATGTCGAGCGCTTGACGGCTTTTTACTACGATCATGGCTACATCAACGTGCGCATCGACGAGCCCAAGGTCGAACGCAAAGAAGCTGGTCTCTACCTCACTATGCGTATTGATGAGGGTGAGCAGTATCAGATCGGAGATATCGGCTTCGGCAGTGATGTTCCGGGTGGTGAAGAACGAGCGAAACAACTAGTGACTTTGCAAAAAGGCCAAACCTTTAAGGCCAGTACGCTGCGTGACGATGTCTTCCGCTTGACCGGATATTTCAGCGACCAAGGGTACGCTTTTGTCAACGTCGAGCCTGACACGGATGTCCGTCCCGACGAAAAAATCGTCAATATCACCTTTCAAGTGGATAAAGGTCCTGAGACGTATATCGATCGGATCGACATCGCGGGCAACACGAAGACCCGTGACAAAGTGATCCGACGCGAACTGCGGATTCAGGAGCAGAGTCTGTTCTCCGCGACCGGTTTGCAGTTCAGCCGTGAACGAGTCCAACGGCTGGGGTTCTTCGAGGACGTGAACCTCACGACCCAGCGAGGCGTGCGTAACGATTTGCTCAATGTGTTAGTCGATGTGAAAGAAGCGCAAACTGGCGCCTTCAGCATTGGTGCGGGCTTCAATTCGTCTACCAGCATAGTTGCCAGCGCCCGCGTGCAAGAAAACAATTTCATGGGTCGGGGCCAGCAGTTGGCCATTGGCGGCAGTATCGGCACGCAGTATAGGAACACGATGGCGAGTTTCACTGATCCTTACTTTATGGATACTCCCTTGACTCTGGGAGTGGACCTCTTCGACTGGAGGTTCCAGTATGAGGACTTTGACCGCTCCGGTCTAGGTGGGGGAGTGCGGGCCTTCTATCCCCTGGCTGGGCTTGGTCTCACTTCCCTGTGGGGAGTTCCCCTCGATGATGTGCGTATGGGACTTCAGTATCAATGGGAACGCTCCCGCATCAGCAACTTCTCCCCCATCAGTCCGGACGCGATCCGGGCTGAGGGAGGCACTAAAACCACTGGGACGATCACGCCGACGCTCCTGCGGAATACCCTGAACAATCCCATGGATCCGACGGCCGGATCCATGCAGCAGTTGTCGTTTGGTTATGCCGGAGTCGGTGGCAGTAGCAATTACGAGAAGGCCGAATTGGAAGCGCGTTACTTCCTCCCAGTCTATAATAGCCCTAAATGGGGAACGTTTACCTGGATGACCGGCGGATTTCTCGGTTATGGCTTTGGTGACATCAGCTTTACCGAGACTGACGCCATCGGCACCCGCGGCAAGGAGATTCTCAAAAACGATATCCCCCTGTTTGATCGTTACTTTCCTGGCGGTATCAATTCGATCCGCGGGTTCGGCGAACGTAGCTTAGGACCGCGTGAGACGGTAACTGTCAGTGTGACCGATTCGAGTGCTCCCGGCGGAAGGAGACTGAAAACGTATTTGCGTCCGATCGGCGGGAGCGAAGAGATGGTATTGAACAACGAACTGACTTTTCCGCTCGTCCAGCAACTCAACCTCAAAGGAGTAGTGTTTTCCGACATCGGGAACGCCTTTACCCAGCCGCAAGGGCTTGACCCCACTGACTTGCGTTATTCGGTCGGGGCGGGTATCCGCTGGCGCTCGCCGTTTGGACCGATCCGCATCGAGATGGGGCGTGCGCTGAACGCCAAAAACAATGAACGTACCAGCACCATACACTTCTCGTTTGGTGGTTTTGGCGGGACCGGTGGAGGCTCGAGCGGATACCGAGGATCTCCATTTTAACCTCTGACCGTATTTCGTTAAGGTCACTAGTACAACTGCAGCCCCAGCGGGGTCGGTTTAAAAGTAGGAGAATGAACAGCATGCGCCATGCGCTAACAGTCCTATTGTTTTGTCTCATATGTGTCCCAGCGATAGCCTGGGGACAGGAAGCGATAAAGATCGGCTACGTTGACTTGCAGCGGGCTCTGAACGAGTCCGAGGCAGGGAAAAAAGCGAAGGAAAGCTTCAAAACCGAAGTCGATCACATGGAGCAGAGCCTGGAGAAGCGGAAAAGCGAAGTCGAGAAGCTCAAGGACGAACTCGAGAAGAAAGGGCTGCTCTTGCGCGAGGAAGAGCGTGACACGCTCGAACGCGACTACCGCCAGAAGCTGCGCGACTTCGAGCGTCTGTACAAAGATTCCCAGCAAGAGTTGCAAATCAAGGACCGCGATATGACCGGTCGCATTCTCGAGGAATTGCGACAAGTGATTCAGGGGATGGGTGAACAAGGCAGCTACACCGTCATTTTAGAAGGGAACAATACGGTGGTGTTGTATGGCGCCAAAGCCATCGATCTGACCGATACGGTGATTAAGGCCTATAACCAAAAAGGCACCAAAATCTCTTCTAAAGGGGAGAGCAAAACATCTGCGGCCGACTGACCCGACTATGGATAATCTTGAGGTCTCCGCGATCCTGCCTCACCGTTATCCCTTTCTTCTGGTCGATCGGGTCGTGGAAATCGTTATTGGCCGGCGCATCGTTGCTTTAAAAAACGTGACCGTGAACGAACCCTTTTTCAACGGTCACTTTCCCGGCCGACCGTTGATGCCCGGTGTGCTGCTGTGCGAAGCGGTTGTGCAGGCTGGCGGCATCCTCGCCCATGCCTCTTCCCCGGACACGATGGGCGTGGGAAAGATTGCTATGCTGACCGCGCTCGATCACGCGCGCTTTCGTCAGCAGGTTATTCCAGGCGACCAACTCCATTTGGAGGTCGGGGTGATGCGACGGCGCGGCCCGTTCTGGAAAATGCGCGGCGCGGCGTTGGTCGCAGGCAAAGTCGTTGCTGAGCTGGAATTTACCCTTGCCGAAATGGCGTCGGAGGACCGGGAGCGCCTGTGAAGAAAGAGACGGTCCTCGTGCATCCCTCTGCCGTGGTCACACCGGGTGCGGAACTCGATAGCGGTGTCGAAATTGGCCCGTACGTGGTGATCGGCCCGCAGGTGCGGATCGGCAAAAACACCTGGGTAGGACCGCACGCCGTGATCGAAGGCCACACCACGCTCGGCTGTGAAAACCGGATCTTTCAGTTTGCCAGTGTCGGTGCTATCCCCCAAGACAAGAAGTATCGTGGTGAAGAGAGCCGCTTGGTCATCGGCAATCACAACACCATTCGTGAATTTGCTACCCTGAACCCCGGCACCAGTGGCGGTGGGATGGTCACGCGCGTCGGGGACTCCAACCTCCTCATGGCGTATTCACACGTGGCGCATGATTGTCTGATCGGCAACTATGTGGTCTTGGCGAACTGCGCCAATCTGGGAGGGCATGTCACGCTCGAAGATTATGTCGGAGTCGGGGCGCTGGTCGGTGTGCATCAGTTTACTCGTGTCGGTGAGTCGGCGTACATCGGTGCCGGATCGATGGTGTCGCTCGACGTCCCCCCTTATTGCACCGCCACTGGTGACCGAGCCCATCTGTATGGCTTAAACCTGGTTGGTCTCAAACGCCGGGGATTTCCGTCCGACCAGGTCGCCGCGATCAAAAAAGCGTACCGCACGCTCTTCGGCGAGGGACTCCCTCTTCAGGGTGCGCTTGCTCAGATCCGTCGTGACTGCCCGTCTTCCTCCGAGGTGGCGCATCTGGCGGAGTTTATTGCCTGCTCGCAGCGTGGCATTTGCCGTCCACGTGGGCGTACCAATCCAGAAGGGGAAGCCGAGCCCCTCTAGCTCCCTCCGGTGTCCCGTCATGCCACGCTTAGGTCTGATTGCCGGTAACGGCCGGTTCCCGTCGATCTTCGCTAAAGCGGCGCGAGCCGAAGGAGTCGAGATTATTGCCGTGGCGCATCAGGGAGAAACCCAGCCCGAGATCGCCACGCTGGTCTCCGCAGTGACCTGGGTGCGACTTGGCGAACTGGGCAAGATCATCGCCACGTTTCAGGCTGCCGGTCTCTCACAGGCCGTTATGGCCGGTGGTATTTATAAAGCCGGTGCCTTGGCGCATTTCCAGCCGGACGAGCGCGGTCTGGCCTTTATCAGCCGACTGCCCAGTCTTCAGGATGACGTGATTCTCCGCGGTGTGGCGCAAGAACTGGAAAATGAAGGGATTACCGTGGTCGAATCCACCCGGTTCCTGTCTTCCTTGATCGCGCAGGAAGGGGTGCTCACCACCCAGGCCCCAAACGAGCAGCAATGGGCGGACATCCGTTTGGGGTTTACCGTGGCCAAGGAGATCGGCCGTTGGGATATTGGTCAGAGTGTCGTGGTGAAACGCGGCGCGGTGCTGGCCGTCGAAGGAGTAGAAGGAACGAATGTGGCAATTCGCCGTGGGGGGGAATTAGGTGGGGGGGGGACGGTAGTTGTGAAAGTGAGCAAACCGCAGCAGGATCTTCGCTTTGACGTGCCGGCAATCGGACCGGACACGATCGCCGTCATGCACGAGGTCGCGGCTACGGCCTTGGCTGTGGAAGCCGGGAAGACGCTCATGATTGATGAACCAGAGTTACTGCTGGCAGCCAACATGCACGGAATCAGTATTATCGGGCTGAACGCTGTATCCTAGGAAGCGCGGTCTGCGCTCTGCGCTCTTCCGGGTAGCCCGCTCGCGTCATGAGCAGAAACGTGAGGAAACAGGTACCACTATAGCGCTGATCCGTGTCGGGAACGGGCCCATCGCATTGGTACTCACCCCCTGCACTGGTCCCTGATTGTGGAGTTGACTCGGTCTGAAGAAGGTGGCACTATTTTCCAATCTGCCATCACCTTTCCATTTCTTCCGTCGTGGGGCCGTAGCTCAGTTGGGAGAGCGCTTGAATGGCATTCAAGAGGTCGAGGGTTCGATTCCCTTCGGCTCCACTTTTCTTTTCGCATAGTTGGCTCGTTTCTATTCACGCAACTTTCGGTCTGATGGCTGTTGTGGTGGCTGTTGGTTCCTGGCTGAGCCGCTGCACGGCTTCTCGTTGGTGGGTCGGGGATAGGTGGGAATAGCGCAGGGTCATGGTGATGGTCTTGTGACCCAGGAGTTCTTGCACAGTCCGCAGATCCACTCCTGCCATGATGAGGCGTGAAGCGAAGGTGTGACGGCAGTCATGCCAGTGGAAGTCCTCAATCCCGGCCTCCTGGAGCAGAGGGTTCCACACCCGGTTGATGAAGTTGTTGG
>JBGPOI010000179.1:0-8754 GCA_041487975.1 Binatia bacterium
CCCCGAGAATGCCCTACTGATCCTCCTGCCTGAGGAGGACCCGGAGCTCTGTGAGAAGAATCTGGAACTGTCTAAGGCACGCCAGGAGCCTGGCCAGCCTGTTGTCTATATCCGAGTCGAGAAGATTTCTCCGCCCCGTTCACGACTGGTGAACCCGAGAGTAGAAGTAGTTGTTTGAGGAGCCTGCTTGTTTTCTCTTGTCACCTGCCTTCCGGGTAATTTTGCTCCAATTGCGCCAGCAGACCTTCCTCACTGCCAGGATCAGGCTCTTGAACAGCGAGAGGAGCAGCGGCTGTTGCAATCGGGGCGTGTCCGGATGTTAAGAGACGTTGCAAACGCTCGATTTCTTGGTCCCGTTCGGCTACCTGTTGGCGGAGTTGTTGGACAAGCGCCATCAGTTCTTCGTGTCGGAGGGAAGCCATGTTAGCGTCTGATGTCATGTCCTTCTTCTGAACACAAAGGGAAACCCTTTTCAACCCGCGTCCCTCACCGGCAGCGGCTTTGACACAGGCAATAGGGATTGGTACTCCCTAGCGTCATGGACACAAAACTTCGGCAGGCTATCGACTCCGCAGTCGCGGAGGTTTGGGGACAGGGCACACGAGTCAGTCAGCTCGTTCCTTTGGCTGGAGATGCCTCAAACCGAAGCTACGTGCGGCTTCACCTGGACGGCGGCGGGCCGGCAACAACAGTAGTGATGATCCTCTCAGGCAGCGTACTGCCGCTGTCGTCAGACGAACTGGCAGTTTTCTCTGAACCGCTCAAAGAGCTGCCCTACCTCAACGTCTACCGCTTTCTCCAGCCGCTCGGCGTGCGCGTGCCGGAGCTGTATTACGACGGTCAGAAGAACGGCTTCTTGTTGCTCGAAGATATTGGCGATGTGCCTTTGCGTGAGGCTGCGCAGGGCTTACCGGCTCCGGAGGTCGAGCGTTTGTACCGGCAGGCGATAGACCAACTGGTGTTGCTCCAAGTCGAAGGAACCCGCCACCGTGATGATTCTTGTATCGCTTTCCAGCAGCGCTTTGATCATCGTCTGTTCCTATGGGAGTTCGAGCACTTCATCGAATGGGGGCTGGAAAAACGCGAAGGACAGCCACTTCCCGCTACCGAAGGATATGAACTGCGGACGATCTTCGAGCAAATCGCCACGCAACTCGATCAGGCTCCCCGCTTTCTCAATCATCGCGACTACCACAGTTGGAACCTGTTCGTGCAGAACAACCAGATCCGGGTGATTGATTTTCAGGATGCCCTGTTAGCTCCGGCAACCTATGATCTGGAAACGTTACTGAACGATCGCGATACGCCTACACTTATTACTCCCTCTCTGGAGCAAGGCTTGGTGGATTATTATCACACTGCCTGGCACGAACGCGGCGGCGATGCTTTCTCTCATGACCGATTGTGGGAAGAGTATGACTTGTGCCTATTACAGAAGGCGTGCAAAGTAGTCGGCCGCTTTTATTATCTGGAGCTAGAAAAGGGCAAAAAGGGGTACAGCCGCTACATTCCGCCGACGCTGGCGACGCTCCGCCGCGTGTTCGCACGACTGCCGCAATACGGGCGGCTGCAAGAAATCATTGCGACACATTTCCCGGAGTAACCATGCGGGCTATGATCCTCGCCGCCGGTTTCGGCACCCGACTGCGACCGTTGACCAACACCGTGCCGAAAGCGCTCGTGCCGGTTGCCGGCCGGCCGCTGATTGAGTACGGACTGTTGTTTCTCAAATCGCAAGGCATCGAAGAGGTGGTTATAAACCTGCACCACCTGGGCGAGAAGATCCGTACCGCTTTGGGCGATGGCAGTATTTACGGTCTGCGCATCACCTATTCACCCGAAGATCCCATCCTTGACACTGGTGGTGGCATCAAAAAGGCCCAGGCGTTTCTTGCTGGCGAGACGTTCGTCGTGCTCAACTGTGACACGATTCTTGACCTCGATCTTCATGCATTGCTAGCCGCCCACCGTAAGCATCATGCGGCGGCAACGTTAGTCTTGCGTCCAGATCCTGAAGCAGCCCGCTACGGCGTTCTGGAAACTGACGTGAGCGGACGTATTCGTCGGTTCCTCAGTCAACCGGCGGAAGTCAGAGAGCCGCTTTCGCCATACATGTTTACCGGCTTCCAAATGCTAGAGCCGCGAGTTTTCGATTTCATGCCCGAAGTAAAACCATTCGGCACAACGCGTGATACGTATCCACAGATGATGCGTGCCGGCGAATCATTGCACGGCTTCATCCACACCGGGCCCTGGCTGGTGGTGGACGACGCCGCGGGAATGGCGCGGGCGACCCAGGCGCTCATCTCCGGGCAGGTCCGCCTGTCTTATTTGCGCCCCTAGTCCCCTTCTTCCACGATCTTGACGAAATTTTCCAGGCAACGCTGCGCGGCCGGCGCCTCACGCACGGAGGCAAGCAACCACTCGCGCAGCGGATCTATGCAGGGCTGCCAGCGGGGAAAGGACTCCGGCGGCAGTGTGGTTGCAAGCGCGTGAATTAAGTTGCTTATAATCTCCGGCGTGAACTCGGGATGGAATTGCGTTCCCCAAATGCGATCCCCAAGTTTGAACGCCTGGTAAGCCCAGTGGTCATTCTGCGCCAGGGGCACTGCTCCCGACGGCAGTTCAGCCACCACATCGCCGTGACTCTGCTGGGCGGTAAAAGACGCCGGCACGTCGGAGAAAAGGGGGTCCGCCCTGCCCTCAGTCGTCAAGGTGAGGGTGACGGTCCCCAGTTCCCACCCATGGCGGCATTTCTCGACCCGACCGCCAAACGTTTGGGCAAGGAGTTGATGGCCGAAGCAAACGCCGTAAAGAGGAATTAAGCGATCCGCCGCCCGTCTGAGAAAATCCTCACTACGGGCGATCCATTCGTCGCTGTCGTAGGCCGAAGCGGGCGAGCCAGTAATAATGACGCCGGCCCAGTCCGGCTCGGGCAATGTGTCTTTGCGCGCATCAACGACCACGAAGCGTTCGTCACCCAGGAGATTCAAGAACGCCCGCTCGTAGGGACCGAGGCTCTCGGTCACCCGTCGCGGCAGTTCACCGGTTTTAAGGATGAGGATTTGGTTCATAAAGTCTCTACCGGTCCCGATGGTCCCGTTGCTGCCCTGGCGCTTTCGGATGGGCATACGGGTGCGGGCGGTTTATCTCTATGTCAAAGGGAATCGCCGCCATACGCTGCAGGCTGTCTTTGAAGATCGCGACCAACTGATCTTCGGCCGGATAATTAAACGGGTCTTGTAACCTCTGCTCGATCTCTCCCCCGCGCTCGGGTGGATGCTCCAGATACCAATGGACCGTTTTGGCCAGGGCTTCTTCGGTCGGGAGCAGGTCTCTATAGCCCAATTCCTTTTTGATCTTGGACAGGTCCATAACCCGATGATGGGGAGTAGCCTGCAACGCTATAGGTCGAGCCGGAAAGGCTACCTCATTGGGCAGGCAGACGATGTCCAAGTGGTAATTCATCGTCCGGGCAATGATCTCCACCCACTGATGCAAAGTGAACACCTGCTCGTCTCCGCAGTTGTAGATCTGCCCGGCCGATGCTTCCGGCTGATCGACAGTGAGAAGAACGGCATGTGCCAAGTTGGCCGCGTAGCCATGCGTGCTCAGCATTAACCCGCCGTCCGCTAGGACGATATACGGGCGTTTATCGAGGATGCGCCGGATCACACACCACTCGCGCGGGACCAGTTGATACGGGCCGTAAACATACGGGTAGCGAAAGAAGGCGGCGGTGGGATGGCACTGCATCACCACTTCTTCGGTCATGGCGATCAGATAGGAGAAGCGATGTTCCTCTTCGCTCACCACCAGCGGCGCGCTTTCTGGGGTGGGAACCTTCAGCCCAGCCGGGAAATTCCTGTGCGGATCCATGTGTCCCCGGTAACAGGCGACTCCGCCAATGCCGATGAATCGGCCGGTCTTTCCCACCATCGCTTCTGCGACAAAGCGGATACGACCATAGGTGGCAATCGTCAGATCGAAGGTCCGCCCGGCGAGGGCTTCATCGATCGTCTCACGGAAATGTGGGTCTCCATGGATATGCTCGACCTCAGGCGGAATCTCAGGAATCTCGTGGGTGCCGCGATGAAAGATCGTGACCTGATAACCTCGTTGTAACAAGCCGTTCACGATGAACGGTCCGGTCGGCCCAGTACCTCCAACCACCAATGCTTTCATACGCCTCCTTTGTTGACCTGTTTGTCTCTAAGTTGCGCAAACACTTCCGACTTCTTCATCCGACAAGTTCTTACCTCGGAATCACAGGCAGAGTAAGGTACGACGCATAGCGATTATCGTGAAAGATCGTCTGCCGCGCCGCGCATAGCTCCGCGTCCACACCAAAGTCGTGGCCAGTGTTGGGATTGCGATCGTAGCGCGGGAAGTTGCTCGATGACACCTCCAAGCGCAGCCGATGTCCCGCCTTGAAGACGTGGCTCGTAGACCACAGATCGATCGTGTATTCGTACATCTTTTCCGGCGTAATCAGCGTCGGTGAAGACAGGGATTCGCGGAAGCGAGCGCGGATTACGCCCTCGGCGATGTTCTGCGCATAGCCGTCCGGCCGCACGTCCACCAACTTAGCAGTGAAGTCGGTGTCCGGCGCAGAGGAAGCCGCCAAGAGTTTGCACGAGACCGGACCGGTGACTTCCATGTCCGCCGCAAGAACGTCGCCAGTGTAGACCAACACGTCCTCGCGTTCCTCGATCTTGGTTTGATCAAACACGCCCGTCGCCAAGCCAAGCGTAGTGCCGCCGCGGGTGGGCACGGGCTCTTGCGGGTCATAGGTGTAGCGGTCCGGCTGTTCTTCGCCAGGAACAGTGAGTGACAACTGCCCATTGCCGCGCAGGCTGTTCGCTTTGCCGCCGTGCAAATACACCTTGGTGTACTGCGTGCGGGCCAGAGGCCATTCGTGCTCATCGCGCCAGCGATTGTCACCCATGACGAAAAGTCGGATCGGCGCCTCGTCAAGCACCCCGTTATTCATGCCTTTGAGCAAATGGTCGAACCAACGGAGCTGTATGGCGTGCAACTCGATCAACGCCTCAGGCCCGAAGTCGATGTCTCCAGTCCCGCGCGAAGTCGGGACCGCATAGGGCAGGAGATGCCCCCACGGTCCCAGCAAAAGCTTCTGATTGCGTCGTGCTTCGGGAGTCATCGCGCGCTCGCGCAGGCCCGTGAACAAAGTCAACGTGTCGTACTGAAAAGCATCATACCAAGAGCCGACGTGGAGCATCGGCACGTTCACATTGTGCAACTGCCGCCGCAGATCGGTCGCGTGCCAGTAGGGTCCGTCGGTCGGGTGCCGGAGAAAATCGGCGAAGTAGGGAGCGCCATCCTTGAGCCGCTCACCCCAGTCGCGCAGGGGAAGGTGGCGGTAGACTTCTTTCTTGAAGGGCGAAATCGGCAGGTCAGGATGGGAGAGGTAACTATCGAGGATCGGGCGCTGCTGTTCGTACAGCCCTTTCCGTGCCAAAGTGTTGCGCGCCATGAAAGTGAAGTAGGCGAGCATCCAGCCCAGTTCGAATACACCTCGCCGATAGACACAGTCCTCGAAGTACGTCACCGGCCCGGACACTGGGCTCATGGCTTTCAGGTGCGGCGGCCGTTGCGGCGCGGCAAAGTATTGCACGAGTCCGAGGTAAGACTGCCCCACCGTACCAACATTGCCATCGGACCAGGGCAAGCTGGCAGCCCACTCGATGGTGTCGTAGCCATCTTGGGCTTCGTAAGTGAAGGGATAAAATTCTCCCTCTGAACGAAAACGGCCACGAGTGTCCTGCACGACAACGACGTAACCACGCGAAGGAAAATAATCCTTCTCAGTCAGCGCCATGTCTTGGCTTTTGTCATACGGCGTGCGCACCACCAGGACCGGAAATCGACCGGCGGCGTCGGGCCGATACACGTCGGCGTACAGTGCGACCCCATCACGTGTACGCATGGGCAGATCTTTCTCGACGACGACTCGATGAACAGCTTCGCTTCCCTGTGTTGTTGCCATGATTCCCTCCTTACTAAGAGTAATGAGCAATGAGTGCTCAGGACTAAGCGAAAACAACGCCTGAATGTCCCTATCATTCTTGCTCAGTCCTCGTTACTCAGTCCTCAGTTCTGTTGTTCTTGCTGTTCGCGCAGGCGGCGGAATGCTTCTTGTCGTTCCTGTTCGAACTGGCGGTGTGACTCCTCTAGCTTCTGAGCATCCTTCTGAGCATCGCTGCGAGTATCATCCTCCTTATGGAACCAGCCGGAAACGGTCGCTTTGACCCCTCGTGTAGCCCGTGTGTAGAACGGTTCACCGGACCCGGTCTGGGGTTTCTTTTGCCAGCCGAACTCGCGTCGCAACTCGTCCCAAACACCCTCGTCTTCGGATCGGGTATGAGGATAGTACCCCACTCGTTCCGTCCGCGTGACACAGGCTGAAATGCAGAGGGTGGCCAACAGCAAAACGGCTAATGCCCGTCGACGAGTCATAAGTCCAAGCGCGAAGGCGAAAAACATCTAATGCACACCCTACCACAGGTGGCGCGGGCTGAAAAAGTGTGACATGCTCTTCTTCTGCAAAAACCTTCACACAGGTGATTCTATGGCAGACACAACGAAGATCATGCTTGACGAAACCGAGATCCCCCAAACGTGGTTTAACCTCGTTCCTCATCTGCCAAACCCACCCGCGCCACCGCTGCACCCGGCCACGCACCAGCCGGTCGGGCCGGCAGACCTGGCGCCGCTGTTCTGCGATGAGATCCTTGGCCAAGAAATGGCAGCCGAGCCGGAAGTAGAAATCCCCGAACCAGTGCGAGAGATCTATCGCCTGTGGCGGCCTACTCCCCTCTATCGTGCTCGGCGTTTGGAGAAAGCCCTCGATACGCCGGCGCACATTTACTACAAGTATGAGGGTGTCAGCCCGGCCGGCAGCCACAAGCCTAACACTGCCATAGCGCAGGCTTACTACAACAAAAAAGCCGGGATTCGGCGGCTCACGACGGAGACCGGGGCTGGGCAGTGGGGTTCGGCGTTGGCTCTGGCGGGGACGTTCTTCGATCTGGAAGTCAAAGTCTACATGGTGCGCGTGAGCTACGACCAGAAACCCTACCGCCGCCACATGATGGAAACCTGGGGGGCACAGGTTCTGCCCAGCCCCAGCCCGGAGACCGCGGTGGGCCGCCGCGTGCTGGCCGAACACCCGGACTCGCCCGGCAGCCTGGGTCTGGCGATTTCCGAGGCTGCGGCGGAAGCAGCCAGCCGGGCCGATACGAAATACGCGCTGGGCAGTGTCCTGAACCACGTGCTCTTGCACCAGACTGTGATCGGCCTGGAAACCATCAAGCAGTTCGCCTTGGCTGGTGAGGGACCGGACGTACTGATCGCCTGCTGTGGGGGTGGCAGCAACTTCGGCGGTTTCACTTTTCCTTTCGTGCCGCGTAAGCTGGCGGGCGCAAACCTCCGCATTATTGCCGCCGAACCGGCAGCGTGCCCAACGCTGACCAAGGGCACGTATGCTTATGACTTTGGCGACATGGCGCAGCTTTCTCCGCTGCTCAAGATGTATACCCTCGGCCATGACTTCGTTCCTCCGGGCATTCACGCCGGGGGGTTGCGTTACCATGGAGACTCACCGCTGGTGAGCCAACTCGTGCGCGAGGGCCTCGCCGAAGCCGTGGCATATCCGCAGCGAGCCATCTTCGCCGCCGCCATGACCTTCGCTCGCACCGAGGGGATCATCCCAGCGCCCGAGTGCGCCCATGCCATCAAAGCCGCCATAGATGAAGCGTTGCGCTGCAAGGAGAGCGGCGAGAAGCAGGTAATCGGCTTTTGCCTGAGCGGCCACGGCCACTTCGATATGACCGCCTACGACCGCTACCTGTCGGGCGACCTCCAGGACCTGGATTACTCCGAAGAAGAGATGCGCCGCGCCTTGGCCCAATTGCCTCAGATGAACGCGTAGGGTCATTCCTTTTGAGGAAAAGAGGAACAGCCTTGTCACTTTCTGCTTGGCTTGTACTGTTTTGAGACACAACCACGGCCGCTGGTGTCTTCTTTCATGCCAAAGTAACCTATCCTCTTGCTCGGCCTAGTACTCGGGCTGCCGAGAAAAGCTGAACTTTCCTACGCTGTCCGCTCTCTTGTGTGTGGCACACTTTCTGCTGTCTTGTAAAGAGTTCGGAGCGAGAGCCGATGGTTGTCTGTACAAAAGAGGTGTGGCTATGCAGAAGAATCAGTTAGGGGAAGAGTCGTCCTTTTCAGGGCTGGAAGCGGACCTGATGGTGCCGTCGCAGTTTTTCGATCGCATCAAGCCGGAACGCTCGTCCCAGCCGGAAAAGCGCTTGATGCTGGCCGTGATGGAGGACGCTATCGCTACTTTTCAGAAATCGGTCTACGGCACCACGCGGCGGCAGCGCCGGTTGCTGAAAGAAACCGAAGAGTGGATTGATTCGCCCGACACCCTCTGGCCGTTCTCGTTCGAAAATATCTGTGCGGCGCTGGACATCGAGTCTACGTATCTGCGCACCGGCCTCAAGAACTGGAAACTGAATCGGCTGTCCCACCGTCAGGAGCCGGACCGACCGATCTCTCATTCCCCGTTCCGTCGGGTCAATGGCCGGCGTCATGCCCTTTCGACACGTCACTCCTCGTTTTCTAAGAGAGCAAAGGCAGCGTAGCGGCATTCCGGTTTTCTCCCTCTCCCGCACGCGGGAGAGGGTTGGGGTGAGCGTTTCAGCCTCACCCCTCCGAGTCTTTCTCTTC
>JBGPOI010000180.1:0-8753 GCA_041487975.1 Binatia bacterium
CCAGCCCCCAGTGAATGGAATGTGACCGCTGCATAAAGTGCCCTCCTTAAGTTAGAGTAACTATCCCGATTGAGCCGACCCCTACACTTTTACTTTGCTGCAGGCGGTCCCCGATACGAGCGAGTAGATGTAAGCACGAAACGTCCCCCTCCGCTTATGAAAATCCTGCCGGCGAGAAGTTTATTCCTTCCCCTGCATTTCCTTGCCCTCTCAGCTGCCCCTTGACTGCTGACCTGATTGCGCCTCCCGCACAACAGAAGTACAAATCATTTCTCTCGGAGGTTCGATGGCTAAACCCTCCACTACCCTTACCACCTGGCAGGTGTTGCGTTTGCTCTGGCATCTGCCAAACTTCGCCAAGCTCTACTGGAGGTTGTTTACCGATCGGCGAGTCCCCTTGCGCGCCAAAGCCGTGCTGGTCACCGCCGTCCTGTATGTCTTGGATCCATTTGACTTCGTGCCGGATTTCTTTCCTTTTTTCGGTATGCTGGACGATCTGGCCGTATTCATCTTTGCAGCGCGCTGGTTCATTTCCCTTTGCCCGCCCGACGTGGTACAGGAGCGGGTGAAGGAGATTAACCAGGAGAAATAGCGAAGAGCGTTCTTCGACAAGCCTGTCCTGAGCGGAGTCGAAGGGCTCAGCACAAACGGCTGCCAGGCGGGGCTTGCACCTACCCCGCTCACCCTGAGCTTGTCGAAGCCTGTCCTGAGCCTGTCGAAGGGGGTGAACGCCTTCAACATTCCACTAGCGAATAAGGAGAAACCTATGGCCTATCGTCCGACTCTCATGGGTACCCGCGGGATGGTCGCCACCGAACACTACCTTTCAGCCGAGGCTGGCATGCGCATCCTACAGGCTGGCGGCAACGCCTTCGACGCGGCAGTGGCTGCAACCCTGGCCGAGGGAGTGCTGAACCCCCATATGCACACCTTTGGCGGGGAAGTCTCGGCGCTGGTCTACAATGCCAGGGATAAGAAAGTCTTTTCCATTAATGGTGACACGGTTGCCCCCCGAGCCGCGACAATCGACTGGTTCAAGCGGCACGAGATCCCCATCATTCCCTTCACCGGCGTGCTGGCTGCCGGACCGTGCGCCGCTCCCGATGCGCTCATTACTACTTTGGAGCGTTTTGGCTCTCTCAGTTTCTCACAAGTGGTCGAGCCTGCACTAGAGTTGGCCGAGGGTGGGTTTCCCCTGCATAAAGCTCTGCGCGGTCCGGCGCCGGCGTACATGCTGACCGATTTCTCCATTGCCGGGAATGCCGACCATTTTCGCAAAGCCTGGCCCTCCTCAGCCAAAGTATACCTCCCTGGTGACCGCCTGCCCGAGGTCGGCGAGGTGCTGAAAAATCCCGATCTGGGTCGCACGTTTCGCCGGTTGATCAACGCCGAACACAGAGTCCAAAGCCAAGGCCGCACCCGTGGCTTAGCCGCAGCACGTAACGTCTTTTATCACGGGGAAATCGCCCAGATCATCGCCGCACATGCGCAGGCGCACGGCGGGCTTTTAACGGTCGAAGACCTGGCTACGTTTCGCTGCAAAATCGAGGAGCCCGTCGCGCTCAATTATCGCGGTTATGACGTCTACAAATGCGGCCCGTGGAGCCAGGGGCCGGTGTTTTTGCAACAACTGGCGATCCTCGAAGGGTACGACCTCAACGGCATGGGCCACAACAGCGCCGACTACATACACACCGTCGTTGAGACCACGAAGCTCGCCTTTGCCGACCGCGAACAATACTACGGTGACCCAGACTTCGTGAATGTTCCCCTGGCCGGCTTGCTTTCCAAAGAATACGCCACGAACCGCCGTGCGCTCATCGATCCCCGTCGCGCCTCCTCGGAGCAGCGCCCCGGGAATCCGCGCACCGGCGCCGCACTCCTGACCGGCGAGGAGATTTTCGCCGCGCGTAATTGGGGTCCAGGCACCGTCTATGTCACTGTCGTGGACAAGGAGCGCAACATGGCCTCGTTCACGCCCAGTGGCGCCTGGATCCCCTCGTCGCCGGTGATCGACGGTCTCGGCTTTCCCTTAGGCACCCGGGTGCAGACCTTCTATCTCGACCCGCGTCACCCCAACGCTCTGGTTCCCGGTAAGCGTCCGCGCACAACCCTCACGCCGACTCTGGTGCTGCGCAATGGCGCGCCGTGCATGGTCTTCGGCACGCCCGGTGGAGATCAGCAGGACCAATGGACGTTGCAGTTTTTCCTCAACGTCGTCGAGTTCGGCATGGAGGTGCAGGACGCGATTGAGGCGCCACGCTTCTCCTCGGCTCACTTCCCCTCCAGTTTCTATCCACACAATGCAGTCCCCGGGCTGCTGCGCGCCGAAGACCGCATTCCCGAAGCGGTGCGTCGGGAGTTGGCAGCTCGCGGACACAAACTCGAAGTGAAAGAAGAGTGGAGTGAAGGAGACGTGCTCGGCATTTGCGTGGATCTGGACCGCGGCATCCTGCGCGGCGGCGCGGATCCGCGCGGTGAACAGAGTAAACGCATGCCCTCGTACGCGATAGGATGGTGAAGAAAAGGGAAAAAGGGCAAACGGGGAGAAGAAGAAACGGGTGGAACCGGAAGCCGGCTCGCGACCATGGGGTTGAGGATAACGGCCTTCGTGCTGGGGCTCCTCGGCGGCGCTTGTCTTCCTCACTGGCTCAGTCCTGGGCTCCCTCCTGCAGGCAGTACTCGGTCGCGTCCGGCCTTTTTCGCCAGGTAGAGTGCCTGGTCTGCGGCTCGATACAAGGCCTGTAAATCTACGCCATCCGTCGGATACTCGGCCACTCCGGCACTAAAGGTGACACGAAACTGGACATCACCAGGTCCACTGAATTCCTCCTGGCGCCAGGTTTTGAGCACGGCGGCAAGGCGTTGCACGCCATCGTCGCGGCTCATGCCGTACATCCCCACGAGGAACTCTTCTCCCCCCCAGCGAGCCACGATGTCCTCACCACGGAAGGACCGCAGCAGCAATTCTCCCAGCCGCCGCAGCACCTCATCTCCGGCCGCATGACCGTAGTGGTCATTCACCCGTTTGAAGTGGTCCATATCCAGCACCGCCAAGCAGAAAGGCTGTCCCTGACGGCTAGCCAAACAGAGGAATTGGTCGAGCACCTGCGTCGACTTGCGGCGATTGGCCACACCGGTCAGCGCGTCGGTTTCCGCCAGCGTCCGGAGCAGTCGTATACGCTCCAAACGATTGGTGACGCGCGTGATGAATTCTGGCCCGACAATGGGCTTGCTCACGAAATCGTCGGCGCCGACGGCAAACACCCGGTGTATGGTACCAGGATCGGTATGGGCGGTGAGAAACAAGACCGGCATCTCCGTCCAGCGCTGGTCGTTCCGCACAACCTGACACAATTCAATCCCGTTCAAGTCAGGCATGTCCACGTCTAATATCAATAGGTCTGGCGACTCCTGTTGGAGGACATCCCAGAATCGTAACGGATCGGTGAGAGGGGTCAGCCGAATCCCTTGGGACTCTAATAGAGCCTGGAGGATGGCTAGTATTTGTGGATCGTCATCCACCGCCATCACCTTGATCTCGGCAGCGCGGCGCCGCGCCAGCAGTTGGACTACCGCTTCGACAATCTGAGCCGGGGGCACCGCCTTGCGCAGGAAACCGCGCCCTCCCCGTCGGGCCACTTCCACTCGATCGGTAAACGTATCTCTGGCTGTCAGGACTAGCACCGGGACAGGAGGCGTCTGTTCAGACAGCTCCGTTAACAGTGTCAGACCGTCCGCGGTTCCCGCGGGAGAAGATAAGTCAAGCAGTACGACATCGGGACACGCACGGGCAAGCGCGCCTCGGGCTACGGGCAAGGTGGGAGAGATCTCTATACGTGTTCCCCGCGCAACGGCTTCCACAACCAACTGTTCAGCTAATTCCGCATCAGTATTCACCACCAACAACAGCGGGCGTTCCTCGCGAGGCGTCGGGGGAGGAACCTGCCCGACGAGTGGTCGTTCTAGCTCCCGACGCAGAGCCATTCCCAATTCTGACAGGGGCAAGGCTTCGGCTGGGCCCAGGAGCACACCGGCCCGAAACAGGTGTTCCATCTCTCGGGCCAGCCGCGAGCCCTCGCCGAAGCCGAAAGTCCCCAGCGAACCTGTCAACTTGTGCGCTTCCCGCTCAGCCTGCTGTCGCAGGGCATCATCGAGAGTGCCCTCTAGCAACGCTCCGGTCGCCTGCTCCAGCAGAGCGACCCGGCCAAGAATTGATTCTTTGGAGCGCTCCCAAACCGCGGCCACTGCGGCGAGGGCCTGCTGGGCTCGGCTGTCCATCGTTACCTCGACAGGAGGGTGCCCGCTCACGAATGCCACCCGAGAATCTCAGCCACCTCGTTGGCGAGTTTGAGGGGGTCAAAAGGCTTGCTAATGACTCCTTTCACTCCAAGGTCAGCAAAGCGGCGCCGATCCATAGCCTGTACTTTCGCCGTCAGCAGCAGGACAGGAATATGTTGGGTCGTCACATCAGCCTGCAACTTTTGAAAGGTGGAAGGCCCGTCCATGTCGGGCATCATCACGTCCAAGAGGATCGCGTCAGGTTGTTCAGCCCTGGCTTTCGCTAGTCCGTCGTTCCCCGAACTCGCGGTCACTACTTGCCAGTTTGCCGACATTTCTAGGCTGATCTGGGCAATTTCCCGGATATCATCTTCGTCATCAATGACCAGAATGCGCTTGGCCGTCGCCATACAATCAATCTCCTGTCGTTCCTCAAGCCGGTCTGGTCGAGCCACTCACCGAGGCGGCGCAGGCAGAGTGAAGAAAAACGTGCTCCCCTTCCCCAGGGTGCTCTCGACCCAGATGCGCCCTCCATGTTGCTGGACAATATTGCGACAGATAGTCAAACCCAAACCGGTGCCGCCTTTTTTTCGAGAATCAGAGGAATCGACCTGTTGAAAGCGTCCAAAGATGCTTTCCAGCTTGTCGGCGGGGATCCCCCGCCCCTGATCTTCGATCTGAAATAAGATCTGCTCTCCTTGGCTCTTTGTGCTGAGCCGAACTGTGGCACCGGGAAGCGAGAACTTGATGGCATTACTGAGCAGATTGGTCAGGGTTTGGACGATACGGTCCGGGTCCGCCCAGACCTGGGCGGATTGAGGAGAGATCACTAAGGGAATCCCCGCCTTCTCGGCCACGACCCGCATTTCGTCGGCTGCCTGAGTCATGAGAGCGGCCGCGTCGCAAACCTGTTTTTGCATAGTGATCTTGCCTGATTTCATCCGCTCAACATCCAGGATGTCGTTGACCAGCCGCACCAAGCGGTTGGTATTATTGACCGCAATGTCCAACAGGCGTTGGCCCTTTTCGGGCAGGGGGCCCAGCAGACCGCCAGCCAGCAGACCCAGGGCGCCATGGATCGAGGTCAGGGGCGTACGCAGCTCATGGCTCACCACCGACACGAACTCGTCCTTCATGAGCTCCACGGCTCGGCGCTCGGTGATGTCCTCGACCGTGCCGACATGCCCAAGCGGCGCTCCGGAGTCGGCACGCAAAGCCGCCGCCCGTGAATGCACCCAGCGGACTTCTCCCTTCGGCGTCAACATGCGGAACTCGCACGAAAACTCGCGCCCTACCCGCGTGCTCGTCAACCATTCGGCACGTACTCCATCGCGATCTTCCGGGTGGATTGCCCGATTCCACCCGTCTCCCAAGCTTTCTTCGAGAGCCAGCCCCGCGATCTCTTGCCAACGTGCATTAGTGTAGACGCACCGGCCTTCGGCATCTGTCTGGAAGACGCCGATCGGCGAAGCCGCACTGAGCGAGCGAAAGCGCTCCTCGCTGGCTCGGGCCTCCGTCATGGCTGCACTGAGGGCTTGGTTGGATTCGGCTAGCTGCTGGTTGGCGTGCTCGGTCTGCTCTTTGCCAACGGACAAACTGTGAATCAGATCGAGATTTTCCAGACGCAGGCTCAAGGACTCGGCGATCGAAGTATGCAGATGACGCGCTGCTATAAACAGCACCCCCGCGAAAGAGAGCACCAGGAATCCCATCGCCGTGAGAACCCAATCGCCTTGCTGGAGAAGGAGCCGTAAGGTGATGGGCAGCAGTGTGGGGAGAAAAAAAACTAGAAAGGCAGGCATAACTGAGGACAGCGTAGCGATGGCGCCCGCCGCCATGCCGCCGAGAATAAATACGAGAAAGACCTGGTGCGCTATGGATTCGGGAGGAAACAAAACAATGCCAGCCATTCCCCACACGATGCCGGCAGCAGCAACGCCGGCGATGAACCGCGTGCGCCAGAGGTGGATGCAGTCCGCAGTCGGGGCGGCTCGCCGATACATGCGCACGAGCATGAAGCGAGAGAGTGTGACTACGACGATTAGCGCAAACCATCCGATTAATACGGGATGCGCTACAGCGTTCCATAGCACGAAAACGGTAATTCCCGCGTTCAATACCGAGGCGACCAGCCCTGTAGGAACCTGCGCATAGAGAAGTCGCACCTGTTGGGCTTCGATAGATTGCGCTCGCTCCTGGAACCCTGCCGGGCCGGAGGGCTCAGATAAGCCGGGAGAAGAAGAGGGATCTTTTACCTCGTGGGAGAGAAACATGCGTTCACTTTGCCTGAAAACCAACTGCGGAATGCCGAGGCGGCTGTCTTCTCCTGTCCCATCCGGTCTTCTGCTGTTCGCCCTGACGGCAGGAGCAATGTGGCCGTCTCAAAGCGAAACACCGGACCGCACTCTCTGTTCTGCCGTAGCATCTTCTTTCACAGGAATGATCTGCCTGAGTAAACCAATAACCCGCTGCTCGAATTCTTCCGGGGTGATACGCCCCTTGGTAAAAAACTGAGTTTGCCCCAACCGCAGCCGTCCTCGTTCGCCATCATCCAGGTCTTTGGCGGAATACACCACAAGCGGGACCTGACGCAGACGGTCCTGCTGCCGGAGCCAGTCCACCACCGTAAACCCATCGCCATCAGGTAGTATTAAGTCGAGCACCAGCAAATCGGGAGTCAGGTGCTCGCAGAGATAGATCGCTTCCCGGCCCGTCCGGGCATGAACCGTGTCGAGACCGTCGCGTTGGAACATCGTGGTCAGTACGTTCGCCAGATCCAGGTCATCTTCCACCACGAGAACTCGAGTTCTTTGCGCTTGTCCGCCCACCGCCCGCTCTAAGGCCAGAAACAGAGATTTCTCGTCCAGAGGTTTATGGACCCAGTCAACGACACCCGCAGGAAGGGGTTTATTCGACTGCAAACCGCTGAAAATAATAATAGGGATATCCTTCGTATTTGGACTCTCTTTTAGGGCGACCATCGTCTCACACCCGTTCATCCCAGGCATAACGAGGTCGAGGAGAATCGCCGCAGGTTGCTGTTCAGCTGCTTGCGCTACTGCTTCCTGACCTGAAGCCGTTTTCACCACGCGATAGCCGTGTTGCTCGAGCACAGCCCCCATCACTTCAAGGGTGGAAAGATCATCATCGCACACCAGCACTACCGGACTACCGAGCGCAAGCCGCGGGGCAGCCTGTTCCTTCTCTTTCAACACCGGCAGAGTAAAATGGAAAGCGCTCCCTTCACCAAGAGTGCTCTCAACCCAGATCCTTCCTCCGTGCTGCTGCACGATATTGCGGCAGATAGCCAACCCCAGCCCCGTGCCTCCTTTCTTGCGAGAGTCGGAGGCGTCTACTTGTTGAAAGCGTTCAAAAATGCTTTCGAGTTTATCGGCGGGAATACCTCGTCCCTGGTCTGTGACCCGAAACACCACCTGATCCTCTTGGCATACCAGCGTCAGCCGGACCGTGGCGCCTGCGGGAGAAAATTTGATGGCATTGCTGAGTAAATTGGTCAGGGTTTGCACGATGCGGTCCGGGTCGGCCCACAGTCGAGCCGTTTGCGGGGACACCGAGAGCGTGACCCCGGCCTTCTCGGCCATGCCCCGCATCTCATCAGTTGCCTGGGTCATGAGCACGGCCGCGTCGCACACCTGTCTCTGCATAGTGACCTTGCCGGACTGCATCCGTTCAATGTCCAGGATGTCATTGATGAGCCGCACTAGGCGGTCGGTATTATTAACCGCGATCTCCAACATGCGTTGCCCCTTCTCGGGCAACGCACCAATCAGGCCGCTCGTCAGCAGCCCCAGAGCACCGCGAATTGAGGTGAGGGGCGTACGCAGTTCGTGGCTCACCATCGAGACAAATTCGTCTTTCAGCCGTTCGATCGCCCGACGTTCACTGATGTCTTTGAAGGTGACAACTGCGCCAACGATTACTCCCTCCTCGCGAATCGAGGTGCTGCTGTACTCGACCGGAAAATTCGTCCCATCTCGGCACCAAAAGACCTCGTCAGTCACATGATGGAGAGCACCATCCTTGAGCGTTGCCGAGATCGGACATTCTTCCCGTGGGTAGGGGGTCCCATCCGGTTTTGAGTGGTGCAGAATGTCGTGCATGGGCTGGCCAGTCAGTTCCTCGACTGCATACCCGATCATTCGCGCCGCAGACAGATTAACAAAAGTCGTCTTCCCCTGCAGGTCTAGCACATGGATCCCATCAGCCACTGAGTTCAAAATTAATTCGAGCTGATGCCTGAGCCGTTCCAATTCCATTTCCGCTCGCTTGCGCTCGGTAACGTCTTCCACCATACCCACGGCAAACAGGGGTTCACCGTCAACTCTCCGGATCAGGGAAACCGTCAGGCGAGTCCAAATTAAACTGCCATCCTTGCGGATGTGGCGCTTCTCTCTCTGGTAGTGCTCCCGTTTGTTCTCGACCAACTCTCTAAAAAGGCCCCAATCCGTGTC
>JBGPOI010000181.1:0-8726 GCA_041487975.1 Binatia bacterium
AAACCGCACGCTAGTAACCGGCTCTTGCCTGGAAAACTTTTACCGCAGAAAATAGGGTAGTCCGAAAGAAAGGAACCTCGTATGGAAACGACTCCAGCTTTGTCGCCAGATCAACTCAACTCACCGGCGGCTATCGCCGATACTTACCCCTTCTACCGACAACAGCGTGACCGGTCACCGGTGAATTATATTCACATCCCTGGCGGCATCTTCCCCGGCATGGATGAGCCCACGCGGGCGTGGGGGCTGCTAAAGTACGATGATGTTTATGGCGCCCTGCGCGATCATGAGACGTTTTCGTCAGCGAGAAATCCCTTGATAGAAAAAGGCTTCTTTCCGTCGCTGGTGCTCATTACCGATGACCCGCCGCGCCATACCCGTTTCCGTCGGTTAGTCAACAAAGCGTTCACCCTGAGGCGCATCGAGACCTTGGAGCCGTGGATTACCAGTATCGCGAACGAGCTGTTGGACGAACTCGGCGGGGGAGAAGTAGACATCGTCCAATCCTACACCATGCCTCTGCCTGTGAAGGTGATCGCCCGCCTGCTTGGCATCCCGGGGGAGGAATACGTGACCTTCAAACGTTGGTCTGATGCCTCACTCACCATCACCGCCATGACCCCGGAAGAGCGGATGACGAACATCCAGGAGATGATGGCCTACTTCGGCAAGATAGCTGCTACGCGGCGCTCCCACGGTGCTGAGGACCTCATTACCGCCCTGGTGGAAGCAGAGATCGAAGGCGAGTCGCTGCAGGATTGGGAGATTCTCGGCTTCTCCCTCTTGCTGCTCATTGCCGGGAACGAGACCACCACGAATCTTGTGGGGAATATCCTCAACGTGTTGGTGGACCAGCCGGACCTATGGCAACAGTTGCGCGAGAACCGCGGTCTGGTTGAGAACGTCATTGAAGAAACTTTGCGTTATGAGAGCCCGGTTCGTGTGCTGCTCCGTGTCACGACGCGGGACGTGGAAGTGTCGGGAGTCAAGATTCCGCAAGGAGATATGGTCGGGATCTTTTATGGGGCGGCGAACCGCGACCCGAGCGGATTCCCGAACCCTGACGAGTTTCGGCTGGACCGCGACCTGCGCAACCATGTTGCCTTCGGCATGGGCATTCACTACTGCTTGGGCGCGCCGCTGGCGCGAGCCGAGGCCAAGATCACTCTCAATACCTTTCTCGATCGGTTCCCGGTTCTTCAGCGCGGCAAGGCTCCTGCCGTGCGGCAGACCGGAAGCCCCATCGTGTTTGGCTTCCAGCACTTGCCGCTCGTGCTCGGTATAGGAGGATACTGAGATGCGACTGGTGATCGATTACGGCAAGTGCCGCCGGACTGGTCAATGTTCTTACCTGCACCCGGAACTGTTCAAAGCCAGTGCGGATGGTTCTCCTCTCGTCCTGGTTGAGTATCCGGACACCGAATTGCATGAAGCGGCAGAAGAGATGGTGGACTTGTGTCCGAGCGGGGCGATTGCGCTCGTAGATGAGTAAGTCCGGGCTTCGGGCTAACCGCCTTGAACTGGCATTGCGGCCTAGCCTGGACATACATGTTCGGACGATTCTGTCAGATGGACCTCTCTGTTCCGCTTGATCGATCGGGGTGGAAATCTAGAGGACGTGGACCTGAGCGCGAAAGGAACTCTTCATGGATCTTAACAACATTTCGGAAATCGCGCGCCCGAGTGGAAGAGACGGAGCCGTCGATTGGCGCGAGGGAGATGCCTGGCTGGCGGGCGGCACCTGGCTCTTTTCCGAGCCGCAGCCACACCTGCGTCGGCTAATGGATCTGGAGGCATTTGGCTGGGAGCCGTTGACAATCAGTGAACAAGGGCTCGAAATTGCCTCTACCTGCAAGATCGTCCAACTCGACGCCTTAGCCACGCCGGCGGACTGGAAGGCGGCGCCTTTGATTCGCCAGTGCTGCCGCTCCCTGCTGGCGTCGTTCAAGATTTGGCACACCGCCACCGTGGGCGGGAACATTTGCATGTCGCTGCCGGCGGGCTCTCTGATTTCCCTGGCCGTCGCGCTCGAAGGCCTTTGCATGATCCGGCTGCGGAATGGGAGCGGGCAGCAAGTGCCGGTGGAGAATTTTGTCACTGGCAACCACCAGAATATTTTGCAGCCAGGCGACTTACTGCGGAGTATCGCATTGCCGGCCTCGGCTCTACGCAAGCGCACGTGCTTCCGCCGCATGTCGCTGACTCACTTGGGCCGCTCGTCTACGTTACTGGTTGGCACGCTCTGCCCGCGGGAGGGCGTTTTCATGCTCACTGTTACCGCTGCGACGGTGCGGCCGCTGCGGCTCGCATTTCCCCAACTTCCCGACGCTGGCGAACTGCGGGCAAAGCTCCAGGATAAAATACCGGACTCGCTCTACCTTAATGATGTGCATGGAGCGCCAGCTTATCGCAAACACCTGACCTTCTATTTCGCCGAAGAGATCCGCCGCGAACTTGCCGGCACGGAGCGACCATGAGCTATATAGTGAACGGTAGGAATTTCTCCAAAGAGCCCCGCCCTGGCCAGTGCCTGCGCACCTTCCTGCGCGAGCTAGGCTGGTTCGGTGTCAAAAAAGGGTGCGATGCTGGCGATTGCGGGGCGTGTACGGTCTGGCTCGACGGCGTCCCGGTGCATAGTTGCCTTATCCCGGCCTTTCGCGCCGAAGGCCACCAGGTAACGACGATCGAGGGTCTGGCGAAGAACGGAGAACTGCACCCGATGCAGCGGGCGTTCGTGGAAGCCCAAGGCTTTCAGTGCGGTTTCTGCACGGCTGGTATGATTATGACCGCAGCAAGCCTGAGCGAGGAGGATCGCCAGGACCTCCCGCGCGTGCTGAAGGGCAATCTCTGCCGCTGCACCGGGTACCATGGAATCGAGGATGCGATCCGGGGCATCAAGAACATAGAGGAAGACCGGCCAGGCGCGGCCTGTGGGGCGGGCCTGCGGGCTCCGGCCTCCGAAGCGATCGTCACGGGAAAGGTGCGTTACACTCTCGATACTGAAGTCGAGGGACTGCTGCATATGAAACTGGTCAGGTCGCCGCACGCCCATGCCCGTATTGTCTCTATACGCAAGGAGCGAGCCCTCGCGGTGCCGGGCGTACACGCGGTGTTGACTTGGGAAGATGTACCGCGGCGCCTCTACACCACCGCTACGCACGACGATTATCACGTCGATCCCAACGACACCTATATGTTGGACAACGTCGTGCGTTTCGTCGGACAGCGGGTGGTGGCTGTGGTGGCCGAAAGCGAGGCGGCCGCGGAGGAGGGCTGCCGTTGCGTGGAGATCGAGTACGAGGTGCTCCCGGCGGTGTTCGATCCCGAGGAGGCGATGCGACTCGGAGCCCCAGTGCTACACGACAAGAGTCCGGAGTCCCGCATCCGACGCCCCGGACAGAATATCCTGCTAGAGATTCACGGCGGTGTGGGCGACGTCGCGGCCGGCTTTGCCGAAGCGGATGCCATCCACGAAGGCACCTATGACACGCATCGTGTCCAGCACGCGCACCTCGAGACTCATTGTTCGATTACGTGGCTCGACGCGCAGAACCGGTTGCATGTCCGCACTAGTTCGCAGACGCCGCACATCACCAAACAGAAGCTCTGCTACCTCTTCAGCCTCTACCCGGACAGCGTTCATGTGTTTTGCGAGCGCGTCGGCGGTGGCTTTGGGGGCAAACAGGAAGTGCTGACCGAAGACATCTGTGCGGCTGCCACCCTGAAGACCGGTCGCCCTGTCAAGCTCGAGTTCACCCGCGAAGAGCAATTCATCGGTTCGACGACCCGCCATCCGATGCGCGTTCACATCAAGGTTGGAGCGCGGCGCGATGGGACGCTGACGGCGATACAGATACGTGTCGTGTCCAACACCGGCGCCTACGGCAACCATGGCGGTGAAACCTTATATGCCTCCTGCGGCGAATCTATCGCGGTCTATCGCTGCCCGAACAAAAAGGTTGACGCCTATTCAGTGTACACCAATACGGTGCCGTCCGGCGCCATCCGCGGCTACGGCATGACCCAGACGATTTTCGCCGTTGAATCCGCGATGGACGAACTAGCTCGCACCCTGAAGATAGATCCGTTCGAATTTCGCCGCCGGAACATCGTGCGCCCGGAAGAGCAAATGGTAGCCGAGAGCGCTGTCGTCAGCGATACCGAGTTTGGCAGCTACGGACTCGATCAATGCCTCGATCTGGTGCAGCAGGCCCTGACGCGGAGCAACGGAGTCAAACGGCCTGAAGGCGCCGACTGGCTCGAAGGCCAAGGTGTTGCCCTCTCGATGCATGGAGCCGTGCCGCCCACCGAGCATCGTTCTGAGGCGCGGCTGGGCCTTGGCGAGGACGGGAACTATCACTTGGCCATCGGTACCGCCGAATTCGGCAATGGTACGACCACGGTGCACGGACAGATTGTCGCTGCTGTGCTCGGCAGCACGGTTTCTCGCGTGCGTATTGTTCAATCCGATACCGACCGCACTGGCTACGACACTGGCGCGTTTGCCAGCGCTGGCACGGTCGTAGCCGAAAACGCGGTGCGGCTTGCAGCCGAAGCTCTGCGTGAACGGATGCTGAACTTCGCTGCGAAGCATTACGGTGTCAGTCGCGACGCCTGCCGGCTGGAGTACGACGCCGTGCTTTGCAACGGCAAGCGGAACCCGCTTGCCGACTTTTCCGCTGCCGCTCGGCAAGCCGGACGCCCACTGGAAGTTGTCCGCAAGGCTTACGGAACCCCGCGCAGTGTCACGTTCCAAGTGCAAGGGTTTCGCATTGCGGTACATCGCGTCACCGGAGAGATCGTCATCCTGCAAAGTGTTCACGGGGCGGACGGCGGCGTGATTATTAATCCCATGCAGTGCCGCGCACAAATCGAAGGCGCGGTCGCGCAGGGGCTGGGGTGGGCGCTGATCGAAAAGATGGTGTTTGATGAGAACGGGCGCATCATCAATCCAACGTTCCGCAACTACCGTATCCCGGCTTTCGCCGATATTCCGCGCACCGAGGTCTATTTTGCCGACACGCGGGACGCTTTCGGCCCGCTCGGCGCGAAATCGATGAGCGAAGCCCCGATCTATCCGATCACGCCCGCACTAGCGAATGCGCTAACCGACGCTACTGGCATCCGTTTCTACGATCTCCCGCTGGCGCCCGACCGGATCTACTGTCGCATTTTCGAGAGCAGTCAGCAGGGTCAGTCTTAACCGTTAGTCTACTGCTTCCCTTTCGTAGCGGACTGGGATCGATGCCGTAGCAGCCCCTGTGGTGCATACACGACATAGACACGAGCGCTCCTTCTTCTATAGCGGAATCCATCCGCGAACTTGGAGCTTCAACAGCCTGCTCCTGGTGGATTTGAACCTAGCCGCCGAGAAGCTGATCGGCATTCCAGGAGGTCAGCTTGGTGCAGAATTCCTCCAGTTCAATGGTCAGTCGGCTAATTCTGAGGCTGGAGCGATCATAGGGTATGACGGGCTTATTGGACCGAACCCACTTGTTCGCACCGAACTGCACCAATTGTGGTGGCGGCAGCGCCTATTCGCGGACAAGCTCGTGATTCGAGTCGGCAAGTCCATACCACCCTACGACTTCAACAATGTCTCACGGCCTGTCCCCGTGACAGATACGAGCCTCTCAATCCCGGCGGTCACCGGTCTGATCTACACGCCGGCCTTTAAAAATCCAACGCTCATAGGCGCCATGCCGGGATATCCCAATTCGGCTTATGGGATAACCACAACCTACGCTCCGACTAAGAACCTGTATTTAAGCTATGCCTTCTACGACGGCGCTCTGGCCAGTGGCATACAGACCGGCCTGCGGGAGGACCCTGTCTTCAATGGCCACTATTTCCATATCGGCGAGGCTGGCTATGCCTGGCTGCTCGGGGCGCAGCAATTGCCCGGGCTCCTGGCTTTCGGCGGTTGGGCGCAGACTGGCGAGCTGTCAGGCGGCGGAGTCAAAGAAGATGGCGCTCGGGGATTTTATACCTTCGGCTCTCAGCGGTTGTGGAGACGCAACCCAGGAATTGATAACAGTGGCATCTCGAGCTTTTTCCAGTTTGGTATTAACGATTCGCGCGCGCTGATTGCGAACGAATATTTCGGCCTTGGTTTTACCGGCTTTGGCCTTGTCCCCGGACGGCCGGTGGATTCCCTTGGCATTGGACTGGCCTGGTCGTGGCTCAATCGGAAGTTCGGGTTCCGCAGCAACGAATTGATGATTGCGACGTACTACCAGATGCAGCTTGTGGGCAGCACCTTCTTCCAGCCCACACTGAGCTACATACCTAACCCCGGCGTCAGGCCGGGGACTCCCGGCGCCGTCGCGCTCACCTCACAAGTCATGGTCCTGTTCTAGGCGCCGCTGAATACGAGCGGGCTGCCTTTTGGCAGCCCGCCTGTTGCTATCGCCGTCAAGTCCGCGCTTACCGATAACGGTTGCCTGCTGATTTGCTGGGAATCCACGGCCGCATCATCTCGTTATCCTCGTGGTCTATGATGTGGCAATGCCAGACATAGCCGGGACCGCCAGGGTAGCCGCCCTTTCCTAGGTGCGACGGATTGGAATCGGTGGGGTCAAACTCAAATTCGTTCCGCCCGGTGTAATTGATGGCGGTTCCTTTAGAGGAAGCCCGCAGATTCTGCGGCGCAAAGCGTACGACGACGCGAGTCACGTGGCCTGTAGCAGCGATGACAGTATCTTTCCAGCCAGCTTCCTCGGGTCTCGCCGGTCCGTCCAAGCCATCGGTCTGCGGCTCGGGGCTGCGAAAAAATTTGGTAACATCCGGATTGCCGCCAATAGCCCCTGCACTGTTGGGGGTATTATAGGCTCTCGGTGGGCCATACCCAACGATACAATGGCCGCCTGGGAAGGCAGCATCGTAGGCTGCCCCGTAAGCAGCCAAGTCGAAGGGAATCCGCTTGATGACCTGAAACTGCACCAGATGTATGTGGATTGGGTGGTCGTCGTTGCTCAAGTCGATGAGGTCCCAGATCTCAGTAGATCCTAGCTGTGGAAACTCCGTCTCCCAGTTGCCAGCTACCTTTTCGGCGTCTGAAACGGAGGCCGTCGCGCCCTGTCTGAGGCCATTGTACTTGCTGTTGTTCAGCAGGAGTTCGAGAATGGGGTCCGTCTCCGATTTGGGCGGAAAATGACAACCGCCCGAACCGAAAGTCGGGTTTAGGGTTAACTGCCGATAGGCCTGAACTTTGGTCCCGTCCACAATGGGAGAACTGAGGGGCAGACCTCCCTCTGTGCCAGGAAGACGCACGATCTTCTCCAAACTCGGAGCCACCGTGCTACCGGGGCCGCGCAGGGGCCCGCCGGCGTCTGGGTTGTAACTGTCATCGGCCACGCTGGTCTCTCGCACCACGAATTGCATGATCCTGCCCTGAAGCTCGGGAGTAAACTTTGCGAAGGTGCTAGGATAAGGCGTTACAGCATCATTACGAACGGTGATCTGTTTGCCCCTAAATCGAGCAAAATCCACGATGATGTCGTAGCGCTCACCCGGCGAGAAGAGCAGGCGGTCGACCCTCACCGGAGTGTCCAGCAAGCCGCCATCATTGCCGATCACATAAAATGGGACGTTGCTTTCTTTGTCTGCGCATGCGCTCTGCGGTGGTCTCACCATGTCGAAGGATGTCACACATAGTTGGAGATTGAAGAAGCGGGTATTGGCGCCATTAAGGAGCCGGAAGCGGTAGCGCCTGGCCTCCACGTCCAGATTTGGCCAGCTCTTGCCGTTGACTACGATAACATCCCCGAAGAACTCCGGCATCCAATAGGGATGAACGTTGGCGTTCTGGAGTGGACCGTCCAGACCGGATGGGTATCCATCCGGGAATAACAACTGACCATTGGTGTCAAACTGGCGATCCTGGATGACGAGCTCAACTTCCTGGCGCCCTGCGGGCAGCTTCCCTTTTCCTGGCACCCCGTCATCACCATTACCACGGATGAAGTAGAATGCGGCCAAGCTGGCAAAGACGTTCAAGCGTGTGCCGCCCAAGGTGTGATCATGGAACCATAAGGTAGTGGGTTCTTGGGTGTTGGGATATTGATATACGTTGCTGACAAAACCTGACCCTCTGTTACCTTTCTGAGGGCGGTCCGCCAAAGACCCTTCGGCTCCCGGGGTCCACCACTGGTCTGGCCCTCCATCGAATGCCGAGGGGTCCTCAGCGCCATGCAGATGAGTTACTGCGGGCTGAGGGCCGCGAAAGGGAGCGGTGTTCCCTTGCTCGCCGACCATCATCGGTGCAGAAAGAGGGTTGGCCCAATGAATGCTCAAGTCTCCAGTGAGGAAATTCTGAAGGCTCGGACCTAGCGGGTTTGTGAATGGCGCCGGCGCATCAGGGGCCGCATCGAGATGGTTTCGATAGTCCGCGACGGCTTTGTGACCCCTTGTCACTACTACGGTATAGCCGGGGTAGAGTCCTTTGGCTGGCAATGAAGGATAATGACTATCAGACTGGTCAATCCTATAGCCGAACACCATGGTTCCCACAGAGAAAGGAGCAGGGAGCTTGGCGTAAAACGAGTCGGGCAGAATCTTCTGCTGAAATTCTTCAAACCTTACTTGGTAAGGCCGATCCCCGTCCACCCTACCGAGGGCGGAAAAATCCGGCAAGTCATCTACGAACTGAGGCACCGTCTTAGCGTCTAGCGGCGTCTGAGTTATTAATTTGCTTGCCAAAGTGTCGGACCCTATAGCGGCGAACA
>JBGPOI010000182.1:0-8711 GCA_041487975.1 Binatia bacterium
CCAGTTGTCCGCGACCCGACTCTGCCCGGCGCTCACATGCACGACGTCCTGCAAGGCTTTGAGATCGAGCCCGGCTTTTTCGGCCAGCCGCATGCCTTCGGATGCTGCCAGCATGTTGACATACACAATGAGATTGTGGGCCAGCTTGGCGATCGCTCCCGCGCCGAGATCGCCCAGATGAAAAATGTTTGCCCCGGAGGTGGCGAACACCGGGCGGCAGCGCTCGAACAGCGCCTTGTCTCCACCGACCATGTAACAGAGAGTTTTTGCCTGCGCGCCCCTTTCCCCGCCGCTGACTTCCGCGTCGATCACGCCTACTCCTCTCGCTTGAGCTAACTCGGCGATTTTTCGCACCGTCTTGGGATGGACGGTGCTGTGAATGGCAATGACGCTGCCCGGCCTCGCTCCGCTCAGGACCCCGCCTTCCCCCAGAGTGACAGCTTCGACCTGCGCGTCGTCCACCACCACCAGTTCGATGATCTCCCCGTGCGCGCCGATTTCTCTGGGGGAGTGGGCAACAGCGGCGCCCAGAGCCGCTAACTCTTTCAGCGGCTCCTCGCGCACGTCATATACCATCAAAGCAAACCCGGCCGTGGCGACGTTGACCGCCATGGGCTTGCCGATGTTACCGAGGCCAATAAATCCGACCCGCGTAGCCATGCTTGTCCCTCCTTTGACGAGATACCTCACGGAACGTGGAAAGCCGTCACCAACTCATTGTGAAAGCCCTTCAATTCCAGGCGCGCGTTCCACAGTTGGAACTGCTGGGCTAAATCTGGCGCTTCTTGACGCAACCGCTCGACCACGGTTTCCGTGGCGATAATGCCGCCCGGTGGGACTTGCTTGAGCAGACGAGCAGCGAGGTTGATGCTCGGACCAATCAGTGCGACGGAGCGCCGTAGCGTCGTGCCAATCACCCCGATCACCACACTGCCGACATTCAAACTGAGCCGTGCCTGTAAGGGGTCTGAGTGGGCAGTCTGCGTGTGCGCCAGCGCATCGCGGATCGCCAAGGCCGCCTGCGTCGCTTCGGTCACCGACTCAAAGTACAGCAGGGCGCCATCGCCTTCGTAGTCTTTCACGTCGCCACAGTGCGCCAGGGCGATGTTGGTGACGACCTCCATAAAACTTTGCACCAGGCCGAGGGCGACCTCAGGAGGCTGATTGACGACGGTGGCCGTGGAATCGGCGATGTCCACAAATAGCACTGTCAGTTCTTTACGCAGGGGGAGTTCCTGCTGGGCCAGGTAGTTGCCGACCAGTCCCGGCAGAAACGTGTGAGCATGCGCTGCGGCCTGAGAAACAGCCGGGGATTCCGACGCCCCATTTGTAGGCGCGATTTCCCTGCCCGGCTCAATGGCCGGGGCGTGCTCTGTTTTGCACGGTACAGTTGCATACCCGGCCTGTTCCCATGCCAGGAGACCTCCTTGCAGGGCAAAAGCCGACTCGAACCCTTCAGCCTTCAACCACAGCGCCGCCCGGGCGCTGCTCGCATCCTCGGTTCAAGTTCAATAGCAGACGATCGTGCTCTGGCGGGGCAACGTATGCGCCTGCTCCACCACCGCCGCCAGGGGGAGCCATCTGGCGCCGGGGATCTGGTAGGGGTGGACACTGAGCGCATCTGCGGTGCGGACGTCTAGCACTACTACCGCTTCCCCTCGTACTATGCGAGCATGCAACTCCTCGGGTCCCATGCGTAATGCATCCTGTGTCGCCATGTGTTTCTCCTTGACCTTCTCCCACGTGCGAGAGAAGGAGAAAAATCGGGTAGTCCCTATTCCACTCTCATCTCCGTCAATCGCTGGTTCACAAACGTTAGCGTCGCCAGGGGGCGCAGCGCTCCACGATAGGTCCACACTTCACGGTTTTCCTCGGCGTTAGTCACGAGACTCTGGCGGGCGGAAGGTGGACCAGCGGCGCTGAGCACTTCATTGTCTGACATGCCGAGACGCAAACTGTTGAGACGGTGCGTCTGCTCTTCTTCCTGGTGAGCAAAGTCGTAGGCCATCTGTTGCAAGTCCTGCGCGGCTTGCACTACCGGATCCTGTCGTTGATAACACCCAGCCGTAGACAGGATGAGCAAAGCCCATATCCCGTAATTCTTCATTGACTAAACGCTCCGAGTAATCCTTGGAAATCTTCACCAGTCAGTCGGCTCGACGGCGGTGCGGCTACCACCGGCAATTGAATTCCGGCCTGGACAAAGCGCCCGATGTGAGCACGGCATTCATCGACCGTGCCGAAAACGTAGAGATCTTCGACCATATGCTGGGGAATAGCAGCCTCGGCGCCGGCGCGGTCCCCGGCTTGCCAGCGGGCGTGCACTTCGTCGAGAATATCGCCATAACCGAAGCGGCGGAATCCCTGAATGTAAGTGTTCGCCTGGCAGTAGCCTACCAGTACGCGGCGAAGTTGTTTGAGTGTCTGCTCGTGGTCGCGTGTGACTGCGGTATGGATGTAACAGCCGAGATCGATATCCGCCAGCGAACGTCCGGCCCGCTCCGCGCCGCGAGCGATTTCGGCTAACGAGTGTGGTACCTGCGAGGCCGGCAGCCAGGCCAACATGACGCCATCGGCGACTTCGCCGGCGAGTTGCAGCATCTGCGGATTCACCGCCGCCAGATAGATGGGTAAGCGTTTGGCAGCCGGCATGCTGAGTTGAAACCCGCGCGGTCGGTAAAACTTCCCGTCGTAAGTCACCCGCTCGCCGGCCAGCACACGGCGCAGGATGGTGACGTACTCGCGCGTGCGCGAGACCGGATGATCCCAAGGGATGCCGTGAAAGGTATTGATGTTGCGGGTGCTCACTCCCAGACCGAGGCGTGCGCGGCCCGGAGCAATAAGGTCGAGAGTAGCGGCCTGCATGGCCGTGAGCGTCGGCGGCCGCAGATAGAGGGAGATAATGCCAGTGCCGACATGAATACGTTGGCTGCGAGCTAACAAGGCGCTCGCCAAGGTGCATGTCTCTGTCCCCCACGCCTCGCCGACCCAGATGCTGTCGAACCCGCGCTCCTCGGCTTGGCGGACGATGTCCGTACACAGATCGATCGGCAGGCCGACCGGCGGAATGCCGAGTCCTATGCGCATTGTTACTCTCCTCGCTGTTCTCCCTCTCCGGCAGAACGGGAAAGGACCGGAAGGAGAGCATGACTAATTGTGATGTATCCATATACCCTCGCATGACCCTACGCATCCATCTCCTCCGCCAACTCCGTCCAGGTAGCGTAATGCTCCTCCAGTTGACGTTTGAGAGTCTCGTACTCGGCGGCGAGGTCCCGGGCTCGCTGCGGATCGCTGAACGTTGCCCCATCAGTCATCAGCGTCTCGAGCGCGGCTTTGCGTTCCTCGATGGTGGCAATCTGCTGCTCCACTTCGCCTAACCGTCGCTCCCGCTTCTGCCGTTCGGCCCGGGCGGCTTTCTGCTGGGCGTAGGTCATCTTGCCGCGTTTGGCTTCCTCGATGACCGCTAACACGTCCGTTGCCGATGGCGGATGCGGAACCCTAGACTCGGGCCCTTGGCCCTTGGCCCTTGGCCCTTGGCCCTTGGGCTCTTCCCCTTGTTCCTTCCACTGCAAAAACTCTTCAAACGTTCCCGGATACATGATGAGCTGACCGTCACGCATCTCCAGCACTTTGGTTGCCAGTCCCTTCAGGAAATAGCGGTCGTGCGAGACAATGACGAAGGTGCCGCCGAACTGCAAGAGCGCCTCCCTCAGCACGTCCTTGGTGCGAATATCGAGATGGTTGGTTGGCTCGTCCAGAACGAGCACGTTGGAAGGCTGGAGTAACATCTTCGCCAGGGCGAGGCGGCTCTTCTCACCTCCGCTGAGCACGGCCACCTTCTTCTGTGCCGCGTCGCCAGAGAAGAGAAAAGCGCCGAGCAGGGTTCGCAACTCCGGGACCATTTCCAGACGCGCGTTCTGGGCGATCTCCTGGTAGACAGTATTCTCGCCTTGCAATTGCTCGGCCTGCTGCTGGGCATAATAGTCGAGTACGACCTGATAGCCGACGCGCCGTTCGCCTTCCGTGGGATCCTCAGTACCGGAGAGAATGCGACTCAGGGTCGATTTGCCTGCGCCATTCACACCGACCAACGCGATCCGGTCCCCGCGCTCGATAATCAGGTCAAGATTGCGGAAAACCTGCAGGTCGCCGTAGCGCTTGCCGACACCGCGCAATTCTAACACCACCCGGCCGCTGCGTGGGGCTGTCGGAAAGTGAAACCGCACTCCTTTCGGAACGTTTTGCGGTGCTTCCAGGCGCGCCATCTTCTCCAATTGCTTCACTCGGCTCTGCACCTGTGAGGCCTTGCGCGCGTTGTAGCGAAAGGTGTCGATGAATTTTTTGATTCGTTCGATCTCCGCCTGTTGTTCTTCGTAGGCTTTGCGGTAGGCATCGAGTTCACGTTCAAACTGGCGCTCGAAGGCCGAGTAGTTGCCCACATATTCGCTCAGCGTACAGCGATGCAGGGCGGCGATGCGTGAGACCATACGGTCAAGAAACTCGCGGTCATGCGAGATGATCACGATACTGCCATGGTAAGCTTTGAGGTAGCCTTCGAGCCACAACAGCGAGTCGAGGTCGAGGTGGTTGGTCGGCTCATCGAGGAGCAAAATGTCCGGCTGCTGGAGTAAGAGTTTGGCCAGGGCGATGCGCATCTGCCATCCGCCGCTGAACGTTTCCGTGCGCCGCTCGAACTGGTCTTCGCGAAAACCCAGGCCGGTGAGTACGGTGGCGACCTCGGCGTCGGCGCGAAATCCCCCTAACTCTTCGAAGCGATGTTGCAAGTCGCCGTAGCGCGCCAGGAGTTCGTCATGTTCCTCGCCGGCCGCGCCGTCCCGTTCCAGGGCCGCGTGAATCATGGAGAGTTCGTCTTGAATGTCGGTCAATTGCGGGAGAGCACTGCGAGCCTCGGCGAACAAGCTGCGCCCGGCTACGGCAATGCCTTCCTGGGGCAGATAGCCAATGGTGACGGCTCGCCCACGCTGGACCGCGCCGTCGTCGGGCTCGACCTGACCGGTGATGAGACGAAAGAGCGTGGTTTTCCCGGCGCCGTTCGGCCCGACCAACCCGACCCGGTCACCTTTGCGCAGGTGCCAGTTGAGGCCACGAAACAAGTCTTGTCCGCCAAAGGCCAATGAAAGGTTGAGCAGTTGGAGCATGGAAAATGCGAAATCCTCGGCTGGAAAATATAATGTACAGCGAATTGTAACAAAGGAGCGAAGCGGAGAGTAGAGGTGAGGCATTTGCTACGGAGACCACGACCATTCTTGCCGTTGTGCAGCAGCGCTTTGCCCCTACGGCTTGCATCGCTACGCTCAATCTTCTAGAGTGCGCCGCGATGTTCACATTCATGCAGTACCGGCGCGAGTACGAGACTACGCGGGCACGGCTGGAAGCGGAATATCTGCGCCTTACCTTGCAGGAAAAGAGCCAGCGGGTGTTGGGGCGTGACAACCCCCTCCTCTACTCTTCGCGGGTGGTTGCGGCAAAGATGGGGGGGCGAGGGCTCTCGGACCGAACGGTCGAGCGACAACTGGACCGTCAGGCGCCGCAGTTTGAGAGCATCGCGTATCACACCTTGGTGTGTGTTCCCCTCCGCCGCATCCCGCTCCCGGAGGCCCGCTGGATCTTTCTCGACTTTACCGGTCAGGCCGGAGGGTGGCGCTATAGACGGGCCGAGGCCGTGAACAAGTTCTGTGCCGCGATCGCCGGGAAACCGTCCGAGTCAGCCTGCCGTTTCTTCAGTGGGGGAATCGCAACTGCCGACCTGCTCGACCAGATGTTGCTCGAAGAGTTCTCGCAGCCCGGGGCGACCTTACGGACCACCGCCAAACAGCTCTCTTGCCGTTTCCGATTATGGGTAGCGCAGTCGCGCGGCGATATTCCTACCGGGGCGGGCATACAGATCGAATGAAGAAGAGTCTAAAGTCTAGCGTCTAGGATCCAAAATCCGCAATCTGTAATCCGCCATTGCTATTCCTCCTCTGCCGGGACGAGCAACGCCTCACCCAGAGTTCTGATGAGCCAACGATGGAGGTCGCCGCTGAGTCTTGTCCACTGTCCGTCGGCGAAAAGCCAGTGCCCCAGTTCGGGGTAGTGACGATGGGCTGCTGACAAGCGATTTACTAACCAACGAGCCGTTGTGGCTGGACTCATCCGATCCGCACCGCCGCTGACCACCAGGACGGGGCAAGAGACTCCGGCGGTGGCGAAGGGGACATGACCACGAGTGAGGGTCCGAGCCACTGTCCCGGAATCCGGCTGCAAACGCGTATGGAACTGCGCTTGCGCGGCTGGCGGCAAGGTAGTGAAGAGAAAATCACGTGCCATGTCGAGTCCCGGGGGATGAAGTACACGACCCCACAGCAACGCCGGCACCGCGGCAAGATGTACCAGTGGCGCCGGCGGTCGTCCGGCGGCCACCCACGTGTGTGGCAGCACAGGAGCGAGGCAAATCAAGGCGCGTGGTCGGACCTGTGCCGCGGCCAGAAGCGCAAGGAGCGCGCCGAGGTCATGGCCGCAGACGATCGGTGGGGCCCAGAGGTGCTGGGCCGCGACGATCACATCCTCGACATAATCCGCCAAATGAATCCGGCCGACCGTCTCAACCGTTCTACTACTTGGTCGGCCGCGCAGATCCAGCGCCCAACACTCCCAGCCGCGTTGCGACAACGCACCGGCCATCTCTTGCCAGATCCAGCTTCCCGACCACAGTCCGTGGAGGAGGAGAAGGGGAGCCGTGAACTTATTGCGTTCGGGTGCGCTCACTTCCGCGCGCAGTGAGGCGAGGCGTCTTTCCATGTCGAGAAAAAAGAAAAGGCCCGCGTCGGGCCTTTTCTGTATGTCCTCCTCATCAAGGTTGTGGGAACCCCTATGAATCGCTACTCAACATTGTCGGTGAGGCGGAGGTCCATACATTTCTTTTTGTAGCAGATCACTTTTACTTCTGCAAGAAAAAATCGCTCTCCGAGGAAATTTTTTTCACCGGCGCGCCGCGAATATTTTTTTCCCCGGAAAGAAGGCGCGCGCGCCGAGTTCCTCTTCAATTCGTAACAATTGGTTATATTTCGCCGTCCGCTCGCCGCGACAGACGCTCCCGGTCTTGATCTGTCCGGCGTTCAGCGCGACCGCCAGATCGGCAATGGTCGTATCCTCGGTTTCGCCGGAGCGATGTGAGATCACCGGGGCGTAGCCGCGTGCCTGCGCCAGCGCGACGGTTGCCAACGTCTCCGTCAAGGTGCCGATCTGGTTCACTTTGACCAGGATAGCGTTGGCCGCGCCTTCAGCGATCCCCCGCGCCAGACGGGTCGGATTAGTCACAAAAAGATCATCGCCTACGAGTTGCAGCTTCGCGCCCAATTCCCTGGTCAGCAGTTTCCAGCCCTCCCAGTCGTCCTCGGCCAGTCCGTCTTCGATCGACACCAAGGGGTACTGCGCGGCCCAACTGCGATAGAGTTCCACCAATTCGGCGGCGCTGCGTGTGAGGCCGCCGGCTTTGTGAAACACGTAGGCGCCGTTCTGGTATAGCTCAGTCGCGGCCACGTCGAGTGCGAGGAACACCTGACTGCCAGGCCGGTAGCCCGCGCGGGTGATCGCTTCGAGCAGAACCTCGAGCGCTTCTTCGTTGGAGCGCAGGTCGGGCGCGACGCCTCCCTCGTCTCCCACTGCCGTGGTTAGCCCTCTATCTTGCAGCAGACGCTTGAGCGCGGCAAACACCTCGGCGCCGACGCGCAGCGCGTCGCGGAACGAACGCGCGCCGGCCGGGACGATCATGAACTCCTGAATATCGATATTGTTCGAGGCGTGGACACCACCGTTGAGAACGTTGAGCAACGGGACCGGCAAGGTACGCGCCGGCGAGCCCCCGAGCGAACGATAGAGCGGGACGCCCGCGGCAGCGGCAGCGGCCTTGGCAATCGCCAGAGAAGTGGCGATGAGGGCATTCGCACCCAGGCGTTTCTTGTTCGTGGTCCCGTCCAACTCCAGGAGTAACTGATCAAGTTCCTTTTGCTCACCGGCGTCTTTGCCGACCAAGCGTGGCGCGATCACGCGGTTGACGTTGTCCACGGCCTTTTGCACGCCTTTGCCGTTGTAGCGTTTTTTGCTCCGGTCGCGCAGTTCCCACGCTTCGTGCGCGCCGGTCGAAGCGCCGGACGGCGCGGCTGCCCGGCCATACACGCCGCCGGTGAGTATCACATCGACTTCGATCGTCGGATTCCCACGGCTATCGAGAATTTCCCGGCCACGCACTTTTTTGATCTTCATTTCTGTGTCCTCTTTCTTTCTCGCCCGGGTATGAGTTGCCTCGGGCACGAGAGCTCAGTATAATCCACTTCCAATATGCACATCTTGAGACGCCTCTGGCTCCCGGCAACCCTGCTGCTCTATGCGCTGCTCGCGGCCTCGACGCTGGTTGGACAGCATGGCGTCCTGCAGCTACAAGAAATCCGGCAGGAACAGCAAGCACTCGAAGCAGAAGCGTTCACCGTAGCGCGCGAGAATGCGGATCTGCAGGACCGCATCACCCGCCTCAAGACTGACGATGAGTTTTTGGAGAAAGTCGCGCGTGAAGAACTCGGCTTTGTCGGGAAAGGAGAAATCGTCTATCGCTTTCGTGACTCACTGGACGCCTTGGGGCGGTAGTTGGTGATCCTGTCTGTACGGGCAGCGTCCGTGTAAGGAGACGTTGCTCTGGAAGCCGGCAGGGA
>JBGPOI010000183.1:0-8708 GCA_041487975.1 Binatia bacterium
ATTTCCACAAGAGAGCGTTCTTCTGCCTTCTTTCTGGCTGATGACTGAGTGCTGACGGCTGACTGCTAACATGCTATGCCACCAAGAAAGGACCAAAAGGAGGGATGTTATCATGACAGACTATAGCCATTACGAGTGCATTAGAGTCGAGAAGGCCGACAAGCTTGCCACGGTCACGCTCAACCGGCCCGACTCGCTCAACGCCGTCAACCCCCAACTGCATCATGAGTTGGAGCGTATTTGGGTCGATCTCTCTGAGGACTCGGACGTCAACGCCATTCTGCTCACCGGTGCGGGCAAGGCGTTCTGCGCGGGTGGGGATGTGAAAGGCATGGCTGCCAGGTCAGGGGGTGAGGAGAAACAACGAAGATTCAATCTGAGCCCGGCCGGTGGACGCCGGCTCATCCAGAACCTGCTCGATGTCGAGCAACCCATTATCGGCGCGATCAACGGCGATGCTGTGGGCTTGGGCGCGACCATCGCGCTCTTTTGTGACGTGATTGTCGCCTCGGAAAAGGCACGGTTTGGAGATCCGCACGTGCGCGTCGGCATCGTTGCCGGTGACGGCGGCGCAGTGATCTGGCCGCTGCTCATCGGTCCGGCACGCGCCAAGGAATTTTTGATGCGCGGCCACCTGGTCAACGGCGCGGAAGCGGCGAAGATGGGGCTGGTCAACTACGCCGTGCCGCCCGAGGAAGTACTACCCAAGGCCAGAGCGTTAGCGCAGGAACTGGCTGATGGTCCGACCTGGGCGATCCGCTGGAGCAAGCTGTCAGTCAACAAGTGGCTCAAGGACCAGGTGAACCTGATCCTCGATGCCTCTTTGGCCTATGAGATGCTCACCTTCACTACCGAGGACCATAAAGAAGCAGCGCGGGCGTTTGTGGAAAAACGCAAGCCGAAGTTTCAGGGGAGATAAAACCAACTGGGGCAGGGTGGGCAGTGTCAGCCCTTCACGAAGATGTCATGCGAAAGAATGCCATGGGGAAGCACTCAAAACTGCTTGGCCCATGTCCAGGATTTGTGCAATTGCCTTTCAAATGCCAGAAAATCTTGACCTGGCGCACCAGATTTGTACATGAGCCGAAAGATCATTACTATGAAACTCCTCATTGTCGAAGACACGAAGAAAACCGCGGCCTACCTTCGCAAGGGACTGATGGAGAACGGCTTCGTTGTTGACGTGTCTGAGCAGGGCGAGGATGGGCTGCACCTCGCACGCACGGGCGACTACGATCTGATTATCCTCGACGTGATGCTCCCTGTACGTGATGGTTGGTCCGTCATCGCTGAGCTTCGCCGCGCGGGGAAGCAAACACCGGTCCTCTTCCTCACCGCTCGTGATACTGTTCAGGATCGCGTTAAGGGCTTGGAGCTTGGGGGAGACGATTACCTGGTCAAGCCGTTCGCCTTTTCGGAACTCCTGGCACGCATGCGGTCGGTTCTCCGCCGCGGCCCAACGCGACAGCCGGAAAAGCTCTGCATCGCAGACCTGGAACTTGATCTGCTCCATCATAAAGCGGTCCGTGGTGGTGCGCATCTGGACTTGACGCCAAAAGAATTCTTGCTCTTGTCGCTGCTCACGCGACGCTCTGGCGAAGTGCTCTCTCGGACTCTGATCGCCGAACAAGTCTGGGATATGAACTTCGACAGTGACACAAATGTGGTAGACGTGCATATGCGCCGCCTACGGGCTAAGGTGGACGATCCCTTCGAGCGAAAACTGATCCATACAGTCCGAGGGGTAGGCTATGTCCTTGAAGAACGTCCTTGACTCCGCGCGCAGCCTCGTTGCCAGCACACCCACCATGCCTCAGCCCTGGTCCTTGTCTGCACGCCTGACCGCCTGGTACGCTGGTTCGGCTTTCGCGCTAGTCCTCGTCGCCACGGGATGCCTGTACTGGGTCCTTGCTACGACTTTTGACTTGGAGGATGGCAAGCTCCTCGCGGACGAGATCCGTATCCTCCGTGCGCTCTTACGGGACCGATCTGAAGACACCATCGAGGTCAGGCAGGAGATAGAAGGGGAATGGGCCGCACGTCAGTACGAGCGAATCTATATACGCATCCTCAATGAGGGCCGACAGACGATCATCGAGACGCCGGGCATGACTAAGAAGCTCGTGCCTGACGTCTTTCCCAGTCCAGTTGCGGTTGACGCGGAACCAAGACAAGGAGCCGAGATCAACTCGCAGGCGGGCAGACCCTTCTGGGCTCTCACTGCCCGGGCGGCGGTCGGCCCGGGTAGTTATGACAGCCGCGTGATTCAGGTCGCCTTGGATCGCACCTATGAGAAAAAGCTCCTTGTCACGTATCGGCGGCGCATGTGGCTCGTCTTCGGCCTTGCTTTCGTGCTCTGTGTCCTTGGGGGATATCGGATCGCGCGCCAAGGCATCCGGCCTATCGAGGAGATCACGGAGACCGCGCGCCGCGTTCGTTCCTCGACGCTGCACGAACGCATTGAAGTCGCTGGACTTCCGGCCGAACTGTCAGCGCTCGCGGCCACGTTCAATGACATGCTCGACCGCTTGGCGGAGTCTTTTGGTCGGCTCTCCCTGTTCTCCGCCGATATTGCTCATGAGCTGCGCACCCCGGTCAACAACCTCCGCGGCGAGGCCGAAGTAGCGCTTAGCAAGCCCCGCTCACCTCAGGAATACTGTGAGGTTCTCGGATCGTGTCTTGAGGAATGCACGCGGTTAGCGCGCATGATCGACAGCCTCCTCTTTCTGACGCGCGCTGAGAGTCCAGAGACTCAGATCGTCAGAGAGCCTGTGGACGTCGGACGGGAACTTGCGTTGGTGCAGGACTTTTACGAAGCTGCGGCTACCGAGGCCGGGATTACACTCACGATCGAGGCCAAAGAGGGTATCGAGACCGAGGTCGACCGGACGCTCTTTCAACGCGCAGTCGGCAATCTTGTCGCGAACGCGCTCGTCCACACGCCCCCAGGGGGTGTCATCACCATGACAGCGACGAAGGCTGGTCCCACCGTGCGCGTCGAGGTATCCGATACCGGCTGCGGTATCGCGGCGACTCACCTCCCTTATCTTTTCGACCGCTTCTACCGTGCGGATCGCGCCCGCTCAAGCATTTCGGGCGGGATGGGGCTAGGTCTTGCCATCGTCAAGAGCATCACCGCTCTGCATGGCGGCTCAGTTGAGATCACGAGCGAGGTCGGGCGTGGCACCTGCGCGACGCTCGTCTTTCCGCGCCAGATGACGAATTCGTAATCTAACTGTCACGGCGGCGTCATCAGGAAAATGAAAATAAAAGTGGATGACGATCTTCAGTCCCGGAACTGTGCGCAGACTCGGTATCACACCCAATTTAACGTGGGCTGGGAGTAAACTCTGCCCCTCGAGGAGAAGTAAACTGAGACATGAGGTGAGGAGAATGGGCTGGCCATAAGGCTGTTGCTCGCCGCGAACCCGACCGTCAACCTCACCATCGCCAAGATTGGCTTTACCGCTCTTCTCCTCAAGAGCGTCCTTTGTAAGGAGAGGCAAGTCCCTCAGCGAAGAGGCAGGTGTGGCCTACGCTTGGCGGCCACGAAGAGGGGAAGGGACGGCGCGTCTAAGAAGAGAATGCCCCTTGCCGTAGGGGAGGTGGTATGTTGGAACTGCTCAAACGTCTCTCGCGTCGCCTGTTTGGATATCGCTTGAAATTTCACTCGTTGCGCTCCTACGGTGTATATCGCGTCGGGCAGGCTGGGGACCAGCGTTTCAGCCTGGCGGTGCACCTTCGTGTCATGAATAAAAGCGCCCACCACTGTTCACTTGTGGCCTTGCAGATCCAGGAGCCGAAAGGGCCCGTATGGGACAAGATCAGTGAGGTCGTCTGTCCGCCTCAGAACGAGCCCCAATTGTTGCCCTTGCACGTCCCAGGGAGAACCGCCGTCGATTTCTGGATTCGGGCGTACTCGCCGTCTGCTTTTCCTCAGCTACTGTCCATTGGCAGACTGAAGCTGAAAGTCAAGGATCACACAGGGAAGCAATATAAACAGTGGTTAATGGTAGGGCCGACCGATTTCTTTATCCCCGACCACACATAACCCTCCCGCGCAAATCCACCGCTGGTACGGTTGGCAAACGTACCAGGATTATTCTTCGTTAGCACGCTTAGTGAAGTTGGTCTAAGACAGTACCGCGACCACGGAAAAATGACAAGAGAAATAGACGGGGTGGGCACTGGCGGGTTTTTACTCTTCCCTCTCCGTCTGTGGGGGGCTCGACTGTCAACCCACTCCAGTCACAACCCCCACACAAAGTGGCCGAGAAACACCCCGGCGGCGGCCAAGAAGCAATAGTAGCCAAAATACCGCCAGTGGCCCTGCTCCAGGACCGCCGACAACCATCTGAGGGCCACCAGTCCCGCCCCCAAGCTCAGCACCATGCCCACTACTCCGGGCATGAGCCCGCTGAACCCCGTAACCAGCCCCCCCGCCCCAGCTGCCGCTTGGGCACGCCACAACCGTTGTAGCTCGAGCGCGACCACAGGCGGGGTCACCAGCACGGCCAAGGCGAAGCTGAAATCCTCTGCCAAGCTCTGGGAAACCCCGCACAGCAGGGCTGTGGAAATCGTGGCCCCCGACCGGGAAAACCCGCGAAACGGCAGACACAGCGCTTGCACGAGGCCGATCAGCGTCGCCTGTCTCCCGTTGACCTGGGCGTGGCCGGCACTGGCCTGGCGCCGTCCGGCCACCAGGATCACCACACCAACCGCCAACACCGCCGTGCCAATCAACGGCAGATTGCCAAACAGTTGCTCTACCTCCGCGTGAGCGTATCCCCCCCACCGTTCAAGCACGAGTTTCTCTATCACTACCTTCAGGCCCAGCCCCAGCACGCCGGTCCAGACCGTCGCCTGTACCACCCTCTTCAGGAAGGAGAACCGCTCTTTCCCCACTAGGAGTCGCCGCCACCGGGGCCAGAAATACACCAGCACGGCCCCCATCGTGCCGGTATGCAACATCACCAGCAGAAAGGTCATCTCCGGGGCCCCGGGGTCTAAGCCCATCAGCCGTTGGGCCATAATCACGTGCGCGGAACTCGAGACCGGTAAGAGTTCGGTCACCCCCTGGATCACTGCCAATACCACCAGTGCAAACAAGCTCATGCCGCCTAGTGTAGCCGTCCCTGAAAAAGAGGCAACAGGTTGAAAGAGTGAAAGGTATGGTCTTGCCTACACGTGGTTCGCCCACCAGCAGCACGAGCCGTCCCTGTCCGGCCCAAGTACTCTCGCACTGTCTGGCTAAAGGGTGGCTGCTGCCACGGAGGTCTCAATAGCTTCAAGCGCCTCCTGTGGGGTGGCGACTACTGTGTACAGGTCACGGAACCGCTCATGAATAAATGCCTCGGCGAATCCCCGGTCGAACTGCCGGAGCAAACCGGCAAAATAATCGTTGGTGTTGACGAAGACGATCGGCTTGTGGTGAAAACCGAGTTGCTTGAAGGAGATGATTTCCAGGATTTCTTCGAGCGTGCCGAACCCGCCGGGCAGGGCGATGTAGGCATCGCCGAACTCATCCAACCCGCGCTTGCGCGCGCGCATGTCGTCCACCGAGTGCATCTCGTGTCCCGAATTGGCATAGCCGCGATCGATGAAGTCAGTCAGGATCACGCCGGTGACTTTTCCTCCATGCGCCAGGGCCGTCTTGGCCAGCGCGTCCATCAGGCCAATGTTCCCGCCGCCGTAGACCAGGGCGTGCCCACGCTGTGCGATCAACCGCCCCAATTCCGCGGCCACGTCTAGATAGAGTTGGGGGACACGCTTGCTCGACGCGCAATAAACGGTGAGGGACAATGGAGTGGAGGTACGTGTCATACTAAATCAGACCAAATGACATTGGTACACAATCGGTGTAGCGTGCGCGGTGCGCACGTCTGTACTTGCCGCCCGCATCTTTCCGTGCGCATGGCGCACGCTACTGACTGCCTTGCTGATGGCTAATAGCTTATAGCGCTTACAGAATGATACTGACCTTCCCCTGTGGGCGCAGCGCTTCCAGGTCGAGAATAGCCTTACGCTCGCGGATTTTGAGCTGACCCTCCTGCTGTACCAGAGTGTATTCATAGCGCCCGACATAGGTGTCCACCTGGTCCAGGCGCATGCGGTACACGATGAAGTTGGCGGTAACCCGGACTGTCTCGCCGTTCGCCTCACGAATGCGCACGTTACTGATCAGTCGGCGCGTGCGCGAGTGTGGGTTTTCCGCCCAGGCGGATTTGCCTAACAACTGCTTCACCCGCGAGCGGACACGCAGGGCGTCGTCGGCGATGAGAAAAAGGGTGTCTTTTGCATCTCCATCCGGAACGTCTGTGGCCGGAACTGAATACGTGACGTCTTCCGTCAACAGCTCCAGCCACTCTTGCAAACGCCACTCATCGAGCAGCGCAGCCTCGGCATAAAGGAAATCCTCGATCTGCTCACGGGTGACGGCGGGTCCGAGTTGGGCGGCCATGCTGCCTCCTGGTGGCTTTTACGCGGCCTGCTGAGCCGAAGCGCGAACGGACTGTGAGAGGGTGATTAATTCGTTCCAGCGGCGCCAAAAGGTTCTGAGTTGCAACTCGTCGGTCGGCACGGGATGGTCGCTCTTCATCCCTCGCGATATGTCTGACCACTCCACCTCGCGGTTGAGAAAGCCGCGCTGACAGGATTCCAGCATGTCCACATCGTCTGGTGTGGCAAACCCTCCCGGCCCCAAAAAGGTGAGGAAGTTGTCCAGCCGCAGCGCTCGGTTCTCAGGGGTTTCGTCCTTAGGCGCCAACGCCCAAGCGTTGATTTCCATATAATCCGCGGCCACCGGGAAGAAGGTGCGTACGGTGATTGCCGTGATGTCGTTAATAATCAGGTTGGGGAAGATCAGCAGGTTACGGTTGTATTGGCTCATGCGGTGTGCCCGCTCGGGGCCGAAGCGTTCTTCCAGAGCTTTGTGCAACGCGGCGAACTCGGCCTTTTTGGCCTCGCCGAATGCCGGTACCCAGCGCGCCAACGGACGACCCCAGGGCGCATCGTACTCCATCACCGCGTGCCCGTTGCCCAGTGCCTTGGCGACGCCGGGAATGCGCGGTCCCCCACGCAGATCAATTCCTGAATCAACCAAAAAGGTGAAAAAGCGCTGGTGGGTGGGGATACCGTGATAGCCGTCGATGCTGTTCTCGACCAGTAACTTCCAGTTTGCCCGCATGCTGTACGCCTGCGTCCCGCCCACGATTTCCATACCCACTGCCGACTGGTCACTCACCAGGTCTAGGTACTCCGTGGCGCCGGCCAGGTAGTCCTCCAGCGGCTCAGCCGCAAGGTCGAAACTGATGAAGAGAAATCCGCGGTAACTCTCCAGGCGCGGAGGTGTGGCGAGGGCAAACTGTTGCCGGTCGAAGGCTGGGCTGTAGGCGTCTTCTCCCGGCACTCCCACCAACTCACCCCGGTTATTGTACGTCCAGGCATGGTAGGGGCACTGAAAAGTCTTGGCGTTGCCCGCGCGTTCGCGGCACACCAGGGCGCCGCGATGGCGGCAGGTGTTCAGCAGGACGCGCACCTGCTGGTCACTGCCGCGCACCAGGATGACTGGTCGGCCAGCCACGTTGCGCGCACGGAAGTCGCCAGGGTTGGGGATTTCCGACTCATGCCCGGCGTAGATCCAGCAACGATCGAAAACCCGTTCTTTCTCCAGTGCCAGGATCTGGGGATCGGTGAGTGTCCTGCGGTTAACGCGGAACACTCCTTCTTCACGGTTGTCGATAATCCAACTTGCTAAAGCGTTGTCCACGACAGAGACCCTCCTCAGATGTCAGGGCAGGTCTGAGACCTGCCCCGACCGCTTGGTATCTGTGCGCTACAGTTTTTTGACCACCTCATCCACAGCGCTCCACTCGACGATGGGCGAGAGCCGGCGCTTGGTGATCAGTCCGCTGGTGAGCGCGGTCGAGAAGGGGGTGAACGTCTTGGAGTGATCCTGGATGTCGAGGACCAGAATGATCTTCGCTTCTTCGTTCGACGCCCAGGGGCCGGCTTTCAGGGTAACACCCGGCGGAAACCCGCTATCCCCTTTCAGCACGCCTTGAAACATGGCGTGGACCTTCTTGGCGCTGTCCGGCGAGTTGATGTTCAACCAAATCTCATCGAGATACAGTGGCATAAGACTTCCCTCCTTTGGGTTGTTGTTTCTTCCCTGTGCGACATAGCACAAAGGAGAAGAAGATAAAAGGGAAAACGGAAACAGGGTGGACGGGGGAGTGGGGAAATGGGGAAAAGAAGGACGGACCCCAGTCTTTGCCTGAGCCCATCCTTAGTCTATAACCAGTCAAGCACGCCAGGCAATGAGGAGGGAATGCCATGATCGTGCGTCTCGTCATATTGGTGTTCGGTTGTCTGCTCTGGGCTGAGACTGGACTTGTCTGGGCTCAAGCCGAACACCATAGCGCCAGAACCTGGAAGACGGTTGCCGAGCTGTCCGCGCAGGAACGGGAACGCATTGATCTTGCGACGGACACACCCAGGCACGCGACTTTTCCTTATCTGCCTGCCGAGTCCTATCCGTTCACTCCGCCCTACACCGCGGAGGAGATGGGATTTCGCTCCATGGAGTTTCCCCATCAGCCGCGCTGGTCGTGTGTGTATGCCGATGCCGGCGCGTCGATCGATCAGTGGGGACATCTCATCGTGCAGAGCAAAGCGGTGGGATTGGTGGCCTACAACGGGACGCAGGG
>JBGPOI010000184.1:0-8674 GCA_041487975.1 Binatia bacterium
ATGTGAAGGGCATCGTCATGGCGCCCATGTAGCCGGGAATCTCCTCATGCGCGATGGTAACGTGTCGGCGTTGCACATCCACGGATACGACTTGGCCGCTCAGTTCATAACGCTGCTCGGGAGTCTTGCCACGTGACCGGCAGGCCAGCAGGCCAACACATAGCGCGCCGCATAACAGCGCCACGCCGGTAATTGCACGGCTCGTTCGCGGCTTTGTGTCAGAGCGCATGGCCATCCGTTCCGCCCTCCTGCGAAAGCGCTCTAGTGAGATGAGTGTCGCTAAACTCTCGGCAAAACAATCCCTTGTGGGTTTCAGAACCAACGGTTAGTCTTGCCATCGCCATTCTCCGCTTCTGCTCAGCCATTCCTTGCTCCAAGGGCCTTGCCGAATTCACGCCTGTTCATTCGCGTTCTCCTTTCATTCTACTCTCACGTCCGTGAAAACAGGTCAAACCGGTAAAAGACTCCGGAGGTCAGGTTCCAGTCCGAGGTCAACTGAATCCCGTTCACCCGTCGATACGCGGGGAGTTGTATGAGCGTGTACACGGCGAAGTTGTCGGTCAGGTGGTAGCGAAGGCCAGGACTTAAGAACAACTCTTCTCGGCCGGTATCCATCTGCTCGACCCCGGGCGCGTGGCCAACCGAGTCGCGGTCTCGGTAGTGAAAGTTAACTTGCGCCAGCAGGTCCAGCTTCCGTGAGAGCGGATACGTCACACCGAAGTTCAAGAACATTTCCCCGCCTGGTTCATAGCCGAATTTGCCCATGCCCACCGGAAACCGACCCAACGCGGTTACGAACACCGGCGCCAAGGAAGTCTCGCGGCGCAGGGTGGAGACGGCGAAGTTCTGCGCATAGGACAGCCCGACGATACCGTCCCACGAGCCGTTGCCCGGCTGGAGACTCAGTTCCGCCTTCTCTCCTTCACCGTCGCGCACATTGGTACGACCCGTAGGCAGCTTGGCGCCCAGGATGAGCGAGAGCGCTGGGCTGTAGGGTGAAGTCGGTGGCAGAAGAAGGTAACGGGCGGTGACCTGCATGTCGCCAAATGCGTGGTAGCGCCAGCGCTCGGTCTTGTCGACGATCTCGGTTCCTGCCGGGGTGTCTACCACTTCATGGCCTAAGTGTTGATGGAGCCGGTCCAAGTACGGCAGTACTACCCCCAGGGTGAGGCGTGAGGTGAGGCCATAATCCAGTTGGAGTTTGACGGTGTTGTTGTGGGTGAACTGTTCGTCGTGATCGCGCAGGAGCTGACCCACCCGAGCTTTAGTCCTGCCGATAAAAGGCTGATCCTGATTAATAAACTCGTACACCAGGTTGAAGTACAATTGCCCACCACCCAGTGGATTCTCGGTGAGGGTCGAGGTCTCGATCGGGCAGAACGCCTGTCCGCATGAGGCAAGGAGACGTTGCGGCAGACCAAGCAGCAATGTGAGGGCCGCCGCACAAATAATAAGGGTCCAACATTTCATGAGTGAGCCTTCCATTTCTTCGGTCAAGGGCTGTGGCCTTGCCGGACGATCGGCCCATGAGGGGAGACAACTCCCCTCTCTTCCCCTTCTCCAGCGGCGAGGAGGGAAAGCCTTTAGGCTTCAGTATTCAGACAGATCGCAAAGAGGAAGAAACCCTTAAGAGAGCAGGGTCGGAGGATGGTCGGGTGGGGAAAGGGAAGGGGATCGCAAAGAGAACGGTGCTTCTTCCCGTACTGGGTCAGTTGGAGGCCATACCGGCAGAGTGGCACTGGTTGCCGAGACAAACTTTGCCGGCGAAGGGATCTCGCCGCCTTGATCATTGTGGCGTAAGCATCCGTCTGGACACACGGTGATGTGCCCAACGGTCTTTCCCCGGGAGTTATGACAGTCATGACCGTGATACGAGAGTGGACATGATGCTCCGGACCTCAGAGCACCAGTCGCGCCGAATTTCGCGCAGCGTGCACAGCGCGATTCTGTGGGAAGGACAAGACTCGCCCCGGCAAACAGATAGCACAAGAAAGCCAGCATCGCGCAGAAGCGAAGCGAGACCGAAAATCTACTTGAGGAGACCACGACGGATGGTTTTCTACTGTGATGCGACACAGGGCGCAAGTCCCCTGACCTGCATCCCTCGGCGTTCATGTCATCCTATCACAGGGTGTCAGCGTTCGCTTTTACGCTCCATCATATCATTTCCCGCCTTCCTCAGAAAAACAGCGTCAGCCCGCCACGCAAGCCGATCGGATTGCCCGGAGTAAAGTTGATATCCTCGATCCCTTCTCCTCCCCCGGTTGCTGGGCAGCGCGGATCACCGCCGACCTCGCGGCGGACGCACGAATTGGTATCGAACTGCGCCTCGCGCCAGTTCGTATCGGTGAGGTTCAACACCTGTAGGCTCGCTTCCAGGTTCCGCCAACGGTATTTGAGGATCAGATCGAGCAAGGCGTAGCCGCGGGCGGTGAAGGTCCCGGTTTCATTGGCTGGCCGGTCGTCCAGGTAGCGTAAACGGAGGGCGCCAGAGAACCCGTTGCTGAATTGCGCGGTGAGTCCGCCGTTCATTAACAGCGTGGGTGCGAGTGGCACCGCTCTTCCCTTTCCTGTACGAAATTGGGGATCAGCAAAGGCGAGATCGAAGTCGGCATAGAGCCAGTCGAGGATCTGATAGCGAGTCTCGAAGTCGACCCCCCAGCGGCGGGTGGGACCGCTGGCCTCAGTGGTGCCGTCGTCGCCGACGAAAACTAACTCGCTGTTGAGATCGAGAATCCATAGCGCGGCGGCTAGGTCAAGCCGATCCCAGAGATTGGTACGCGCACCGATCTCTTCACCCGTCGCCCGCGCGAGCGGCTTCCCGTCCGGCTGTATGGCATCGCGCGCGTCGTTGGAGTGGTAGCCCATGCCGAAGTTGAGATAGAACTCGGTGTTCCGCCACAGGGTGTTGACCTTGCTAAAGGGAGAGAGAATGAGGCTGGCTTTGGGGTTGACAAGGCCAGCGGTACGAGAGCCCTGGATGGGGATGCCGTCGGGGGCAACCGCCGGGAGCCGGTTCCCGACATCGAAAAAGAATTGGTCCCCCCGAAGTCCGACTTGCAGCCGGGCCCATTCCGTGAGAAAGAATTCTTGTTGGACGTATCCGCTCAGCGAGTGTTCACTGGTATGGACCTTGTTGACTGTACTGAAACGCTGACGCCGCTCTTGGTGGAACAAGCCGGTATTGATCTCATCGTTACGGGTTTCCACGCCGATGGTGCTTTGGGTGACCATGTCGCCGAGGCTCCAGATCCGCGAGTAGCGCACGCGTCCGCCGTACACATAGCGCTGGTCGTTCTGGTTGATGCCGTCCCCACGGGCCGGGTCATCTCTGAAGAAGGTAAAGTTGTTGAAGAGGTTGAGCTTATAACGGCTGCCGTAGGCCTGTACGAGCCAGGTTTCCTGCGTGCTGGGAGTGTACATGTAGATCAGGTTCAGGTTCTGGCGGTCTGTCCGCCCTCCTTCAGTCGGGTCAATGGCGCCGAAAGACAAGGGCTCTGCGCTTGGCTGGATTTCTTGCGCACCCCAGCTAGGCCAGATACAACAAGACCGCTCAGAGAAAGGAGCGGCTATGGGTGGACATCCCCTCTTTGATCTCTCCGGGAAACGTGGCTACGTGACGGGCGGAGGCTCAGGTCTAGGGCGGGCCATTGCCCTGGGACTCGCCGAGGCTGGGGCGGCGGTGGTGGTCAGCGACATTAACCTGCCGGCGGCCGAGAGTGTGGCTGAAGAGATCCGCGCGGCGGGTGGCCAAGCGATAGTCCTGCGCACCGATGTTGCTCGGAAGGCCGAGGTCGAGGAATTAGTGCGCGTCACGAGCGAAGAATGCGGTGGTCTCGACTTTGCCTTTAACAACGCCGGCATGTTGAAAATTGTCAAGCCTGAAGACTTGAGCGAGCAAGATTGGCACAGCGAACTCGCTGTAGACCTGACCGGTGTTTTCCTGTGCGCGCAAGCTGCCGGACGTTACATGATCGCCCACGGTGGCGGCAAGATCATCAATACGGCGTCGATCTCCGGGATGATCGTCAACTCCGGGCTGACGTACTCGGTGGCCAAAGCTGGGGTGATCCAACTGACTCGCGTCCTGGCGCTGCGCTGGGCCAGACACAAGGTGTACGTCAACTGTTTTAGTCCCGGTTACATCCGCACCGGCATGACGGCTCCACACCTGACCCGGCCGGAGGTGGAGCAGGAAATGCTCAAGCAGACCCCCTTGCGACGCTTGGGGGAGCCAAGAGATCTGGTGGGAGCGGCATTATTTCTCGCCTCGCCCGCCTCGGACTTTGTAACCGGCCACAATCTGGTAGTCGATGGCGGCGTGACTTTGGCTTAGCGGCTTGCTGACAAAATCGCTCTTCAAGCGCAGGGGTGGTGCTGCGCACACTCACCAAGAATAGAAAATTCTTAACGATTTTGAGCCCTTCCCGGTTCGCTGAGGATCTGTGGGCGGAAAAGAAAAATTTTTGCCGCAGTCCGCTAAAGTTTTCCCGTTTGTTCCCGATATAGACGGCAGACCCCGAAAAGAGCAAACCACTCGAAAGGGTGGGGCGCAAAGCCACTGACCTACATCCCGCGTTTACGAGATAAGGTAGCAGGGTTGCCGGGCAAATGGAGTAACTCCTCGCAGGGCAGGTTGCCCGTTCGGAGGTGTTTGCGTGGCGCTACCTTATCTCTCTTTATTATTTCCACACGCGCGTTTGCGACCGCAGCCTCTGGTACCTCTTCAGGAGCTGGAAGGAACGGGCGTCCCTACCAACTTAGCCGGTGAGCAGGGACTCAGCCTGGTGGAGGTACTGGTCGCTATCACCATTTTGGCACTGATGATCGCCCTGGCTGTTCCCAACCTCAACCGTAGCGGGTTGAACAGGATGAATGCTGCGGAGAGTCTTGCCGGGAATATCCGCCTGGCACGGGCCAATGCGGTCAGCCGCGGTGCGCGCTACCGGGTCACCCTTGGCGCCAATTCCTACTTGATCCAGCGATTGCAAGATGATGATGGTGACGGGGTCTGGGAGCCGGATAGCGCGTTTGGCACCCAAGAAGTCGAACTGCCTAGCGGAGTGACGATCACCGAAGGGGCGAGCGCGGAGATCGAATTTACCTCGCGGGGATTGTTGGCCCCGCTTTCTGATGGGACCCCATCAGACGTCATCTCCATTTATGTGAGTAGTGCCAGTGAAAATCAGAGCGAGGCGATCGAAGTCTGGCCGTCCGGGCAAGTGCAAAGACTGTAATATGAAACATTCTCGTGCAGGTTATTCGTTAATCGAACTCTTAGTGGCCATGTCGATTTTTGCCGTCGTCGCGACAGCCATTGCCGCCCAGATGGTGCATTCTACCGCCATGATCTCGCAAAACGCGGAAGCGTCGCAAGCGATCACGATTGCGCAGCAGGTGATGGAGGATATCCGCACCTTGGCGTACAGCGACATGAGTTCTGGGTCGGAGACGGTTACCTGGAAAGGGCAGCCGTTCGATGCCGTGTGGCATGTGAGCGAGGACGAGCCCGAGCCTGGGACGAAGACAGTGGTTGTCACCATATCCTGGGAGAACAAAGGAGAGACAAAGACGTATGAGACGAGGAGCGTCTACTCGCAGATCCAGGCATAGGGCGACCGCCGGGTTTTCCCTCATCGAAATGCTGGTTTCATTACTCATCACCAGCGTGATGTTGACACTTCTTGGCGCCTTCTTTTACACGAACGTTGACACACGGCATAACATGAGCTTGCAGGTCGAGGCTCAGCAGGGGCTGCGGGGGCTCATGGAAATAGTCACGCAGGAACTGCGCCAGGCGGGCGCCTGCCTGCCGCAACTTGGGCAGTTCATCGCACTTAACGGCACCGATGATGGAACCCACGACAGCCTCACGATCCGCATCGGGCGTACTACGCCAAATACCTTGGTATGCGTTAAGGCTGGCACGACTGTGGTTGCTCCCTCCGGCAGCACGGTCCTCACGGTTGGCCCCGGGGAAGGAAATCTCTTCGAGGGAGTCACGTTGGCGTATGTGACCCCGAACGCGGCCGAGGGAGACTTCTATCCGGTCGCCTCCCATACCGCGACGACCATCACTCTCGGTGAAGGTCTCCACAGCGATCATCCGTTGGGAAGCGGGGTGTATGGGGTTGATATGCGTACCTATGCAGTCGATGCCGTAAACTACAACTCTCCCGTGCTCACGGTGGCGATTGATGGCGGATCCCCACAGCCGCTGGTCGATGGGGTGGAGGAGTTCAACGTGCAGTATCGGCTTGAGCCCTGCCCTCCTTGTCATGCGGTTGATGAGCCGGCGGACGACATTGAGTGGCGCCTCGTGCGCGAGGTATCACTCGCGGCCACCGTGCGTTCCCGGAAAATGGACAAGGAGGGAGAATTTGCCCGTGACAGCGGAGAGGTGACCATCAAACCTCGCAATTTACTGTAAGGAGGAGGTATGCGGCGCACCCTGCGGACAGCATGGGCCGACGAGCGCGGAATAGTCATGGTGCTTGCCCTGATAATCCTTGGGACGCTCAGTGCTTTGGCTGTGGCATACAGCATGATGGTCGGGACGGACACGTTGTTGCGCGGGGGCTCGGCGCGGATGCGTGACGGATTCTATGCCGCCGAAGCGGGGTTGAACATTGGCATGGCCGAGTTCGCCAACGTCTTCAAGGACTACAACGTACCGACGGCGGCGGGTGGAGACTTCGCGCAAAGAGAAGTCACCGTGGGCAGCCGCACCGTGCATTACCAACTCGAACCGGTTCCCGGTTACGACCCTTGTACGGAAGGCGAAGATGAAAACTGCTTCACTCGGATTCCGGCCGGAGAAAAGTTTGCCGGCCTGATGTCCATTCCTTATCGCTATACCGTCAAAGCGACCTCAGAGAACATCGAAGGGGATCAAGAGGCGAACCTGGGTGCCGAGTTTGATGTCCAGAATATCCCGATCTTCCAGTTCCTGGCTTTCTATGCTGGCGACCTCGAGATCTTTCCCGGGCCGCCCATGGACCTGCACGGTCGCATTCACACGAATGGCAACCTCTATCTCGGCGCCGGCGATAGACTCACGGTTAGTGATTCTCTCCAGGTGCCCAACGTGCAGGTGTCGGCCGGTGGAAATATTTATCACTGGCGAAAAGACGGGAGTTCCTGCAGTGGTGGGTCAGTAACGATTGACAGACTGGCGGACACCTCTCCACACGATGGATCGTACGATCCTCTGACGATGTCGGGCTGTGATAGCAACCCGCTCTCGCGGGCAGCGCTCGACGCGTACCTCGGCAGTGTGTTTGACCGAGCGGCGAACATTCAAGTGCCACCGGTCGGAGTCATTGAGCGTGGGGGCGACGGCGTCTTCTGGCAGCATGCCGACTTGCGCGTCGTGCTGCGGCTCGACCAACCCGGGGCGGCGATCAACTTTGGCGTTACCGGCTTGTGCCCAGGAGGACCTGGCACGCTCACGAGTCCGGCGCTCTTCCCCATCGAGGTACAAAATGCCGACGGCTCACCGAACGGAGCGAAGACCAACGCGCTCCAGCAGTTCATGTGCGAGCGGCGCGGAGCACTTTTCTATAATGACGTCCCGGTCAACCCGCCGGCCACGCCATCCAGCAACGTGGGGTTTTTCGCCCAAGCGGCCCATTACAATCCGCCTTTTACCTCTGATAACAGAGTCTACCGCCGCGTCGGTGAAGATACGGGAGGAGACGGCATTATCGATCGGAGCGGAAATGCCGTCTTTAGTAACAACGATAGAAATGACGCGATCTGCCCATTCGGCAACGGAGTCAGACCCTGGTGGAGGCCCGCCTTTTGCACTCTGGCTCTTGGCGCCTGGCCAAACCCTGGTCCTCCGCCTGATACCTCCTGGTTTGCCGACAGCGATTATCGCCGCGGAGGGTTCTACAATAACCGTGAGCAAAAGTGGGTGTACCTGCTGAACGTCAACCTGCGGGCGTTGATCGAGTGGAATGAAGTCAAGGGCGATCCGCTGTTTCCGCATAATGATACCACCCAGGGAGGTCTAGTGGTTTTCCTCTCCGTGCAAGGGCCTTACTCGACTTCATCACCGGCCAGCAGCCCGGTGCGATACGGGGTGCGCGTCTTCGATTCGGCGGACTTGGACACCCGGGATGTGACGTTTCCGCCCAACGCCGAGGACCCCACCGGCCTCACCTTAGTCAGCGACCAGGCGATCTATATCGAGGGGAACTACAACTACAAAGACAAGTATCCAGCCGCGGTGATTGGCGACACTGTGAATGTGCTCTCTCAATCGTGGGAAGTGCGGCGTACCAACGCTTCGCCGGTGAATGACCAAAAGACCGCCGCCGCCATATCGAGCCACGACCGTGACGTCTTCAACAACGACGGCAATCCCACCACGAACACCAACTGCCCGAATAACGCTTGTCGCGCCTTTAACACCAGCACGGCTCTCGGGATCAACGCCGCCTTTGTTGCGGGGGTCGATGTCACGGGCAGCGGGTACGATAACTACAATGGCGGCCTGGAAAATTATCCCCGCTTTCATGAAGATTGGGGAGGCAGCAGTAGTGGGCGCGCCCTCAACTACCGTGGCTCATATGTGAGCCTGGGCACCCCACGGCATGCCAACGGCAAATGGTGCGGCACGGGGACTACCTGTAACATCTATAATCCGCCGCAGCGGCCGTGGGACTTC
>JBGPOI010000185.1:0-8665 GCA_041487975.1 Binatia bacterium
CTCGGCAGGTTTCTCCCAAAAGTCGGCCGGCTTCTTGTTCAGACGATCGAAGACATAGTCGCGGAGCGCGAAAACCGTCTTTCCTCCCTCGGCCACGACAAAGGATTTCTGATTTTCGCCTTCGGCTTTTTGACTGATCAGAACCGAGGCAAGCTTCGCCCCAGAGTCATCGGACACCGAGATCGTCACCTGCGGGTTCTGCAGACCATAGGCGCCGAGGTCGCGCGGGTTGTCGGCAACAATCGCGAATCCCCGCAACTCATGCAGGTCGGCGACAAACTGCTCGAGTGTTGCTTCTTTGAACGTTCCCTCCTGGATTTTATCGCTGGTCCACTTCTTATCCGCACCACGAGTGAGGGTAAACCCATTTCCGTCCTGGCGTCCGACCTCGATTTTGGCGGCCTGATCTTGGCCAAAGCGCATCACCGTCTTGTCACGAAAATCACTGGCGGTTTTGCTGAGGTCGCGGAGGACCCAGTCGCCTACCACGAACAGCGTGTCTCTTTCACCGCGCTTGACGTAGCGCTGTTTGTTGCCCTGCTCACCGCTCTTTTCCCCGCCGATCAGCAGGGTCTTCTGCGCATTGTCTCCGCCCAAGGCAAGAGACACCGTGAGTTGTGGTGGAGCAAGGCCGAATTCTTTGAGTTCTGGCGAGGGCTGCTCGATAAAATCTTGCGCCTTTATACTCCGCAGCGAGGACAGAAACATCCGCACCTCGGTATCGTCGGCCCGCACCTCTAAGGGTTTTTCCAAGGTCCAACCGGCGTCCCCCTTGTCCAGGACAATTTCCTCGTTCGGACCATGGATTTCGACTTTCTTCACCTCATCGTCAGTAAAGGCGATGACGGTCCGGTCGCGTAGGTCTTTGACCTCCTTTTGCAAACCAATGCGCAAAGACTGAGGAGCAAGCAGAATTTTGGGACTGCCTTCCCTCTGGGTATAGACCGAAAATCCCACTGGCGTGTCTTTGCCGAGCGACACTACTGGCAAGGTCTTGCCATCCTTTAGCGTCATTTGCAGCTTGACCACCGGGGCGTTCAATCCGTAGAGGCTCACGTCCTGAGGCGTTTCGTCTAGCGTGCGCTTGATCTCCGCGTCGACGATGGCATTAACGAGGTTGTTGACCGTATCGTCGTCGGCTTCGACCTCGAGCGGCTGCGTAATATGCCATTTCCCGACCGCGTCCTTCTTGAGGTGGAGAGCACGACCCGGGTAGGTAAGAGCGATCTCGGTCACCGTCTCTTCGTCAAAGGTAAAGAGTTTTTTCTGTTCGGCTTCTGCTTTCTCCTGGGCAAATTCCACAAAATACACATAAGCGCCCAGTGCGAGGAGAACCGCGACCATCACCAGAGCTTTACGCAGACTCATACGGCTTTACGATTGGGGATTATGGATTGCAGATTACCGAGCCCGAGAAGACAACAACACAATGCACCACAATCACCGTAGGGAAGCACTAGCGCCGTTGCCACCAGACCGCCAGTCCGGCGATGAGCAACAGCTCAGGCAGAATGAGGACCGACAGATAGAAGATCACCGTTCCCTGCTCGGCGGTGAACTGCACGCGAGAAGCCCGCATGGTGCGCGCGCGCACGGAGATCAACCCTTCTTCGCCCACCAGCCAGCCAACTGTGTTGAGCAACAGGTCACGGTTGAAATACTGGCTAATGAACTGATTGTTAGCAAAGGCGGCGTTGCCGAACACCACCAGGCGCGCAGTACCATCGTGGTCTGTACCCATATCCTTGAGGTTCGCGGTCACCGCGACCGCAAGAGAGATCGGTCCCTTGCGGTCTTGCTCGTCGAGCCGAGCGGTCTGCTTTTGGAACACCCCATCGAGGTCGGTCTCCGCCCAGGAGTTCGGTCCGGTTTTGGCCAAGCTCACATCGGTGAGTCCTTTCTTGCCATCCGCTTGAGGTTCGACCGAACGCGAAACACCGTAAGTCGTCAACGCGGAGGAGCCGCGGCGGCTCAACTCCTCGGTAATCGGATGAGCGCCGTAGGTTGTGACAAACGGCGTCAGGCTGAACGTGCGTCCCTTGAGGAGCTGGAGCTGTTCGTCCACGATCACGTCGTTACCAATCTGCACTCCCCATTGCTGCAGATACGTCACGAGCTCGGGCGTGGCGCGGGGATTCAGCAGGAACAGCGCGTGACCGCCTTTCTTGAGATAGGCATCGATGGCCTGGGTCTCGTGCGGCAAGAGCGATCGTTCGGCGCCGGCGACGATCAACAGGTTCGCCTCATCCGGGATTGCCGCGCCTTCGGACAGGACCAGGGGTTTGACCTCGTAACTCTCGTTGCCCAAGGCGGTCTTGATCTGCCCGTAGCCTTTTGCTTCCTGCATCTCTTCGATGCTGGGCTCACCATGTCCTTCGAGAAAATATACGGTCTTTTTCTCGGCGCGGGTCACTTTAATGATCCCGTTGGTCAACTCCTCTTCAGAGAGCTTGTTGACCACGTTAGTGTGGTCACCGTATTGCAAGTGAATGGCCGGCACGGTGGAGATAGTAAAGCGCTCGGCCAGATCCGGCTGCTTGTCCGGATCGATGATAGTGTAGGAGACTTTGTCTGAAGCGTAGCGATAGCTATCCAACAACTCCTTGAGCTGGGGGTCGGAGCCGGCTTCGACGAAAGCATTGACTTCCAGGGGTTTATCGAGCCGCTGGAGGATGCCGAGAGATTGGGGAGACAGGCTGTAGATTCCCGCCTCGGTTAAATCGAAGCGGTGATGGTGGCGAGCGGAAAGATAGTTGACGACCGCCAATATGGCGAAGAAGAGCACCGTATAGAGCGCGGCGCTGGCGCCGTATTTGGTCGAGCGTTCTCCCAGAAAGGTCTTCAGCGTGTCCCTGGCCGAAGCCAGATAGATGATGAGCGCCAGGAGCCCAAGCAAGGCATGAAGAAACACATAGGCCGAGAGCAAGCGCGTGATGAAGTAGGCGACCCCGGCAAACAAAAGCAAAATGAGGCCGACGACACCATAAAATGAACCGAGCGGCGGCATGGGATTTACCTCCAGCGCAACGACTCAACCGAACGCTGAGTGAGGAAGAGCGCCAGTGCAATGAGACTGGCGAAATACACCAGGCCGCGAGTGTCGATGAGCCCTTTCACCATGTCGGCGAAGTGCTCGGTGACCGACAAATAACGGAGCAACGGCCCCAGAACATTGCCGGCGGTTTCAGCCGGCCAGCCGATGATATAGAGCAAGAGGGTTGCAACCAAGCCGCTCACCGCGGCAATAATCTGGTTCTCGGTGAACGAAGAAGTGAGAAGTCCCACCGCGACGAAGGAAGTGGCAAGCAAGAGAAGTCCCAGGTATCCAGCCACTATCACGCCCACTTCAGGATTGCCGAACGCCAGCAGGATCACCGGGTAGACACCGGTCAGCCCGATCATGATACAGACGAACAGAAACGAAGCGAGGAATTTGCCGAGTACGAGTTCGCCAGTCCGCATTGGTGAGGTAAGGAGCAACTCGTAGGTGCCGCTCTTCTTTTCCTCAGCATACGCACGCATGGTGATCATCGGGATCAAAATCACCAAAATGATCGACAGGTTATGCATGAGCGGCGCAATGACATAGTCATTCAGGTTCAGCCGGTTGGCTGCCTCGCCGCCCTGGAACTGCGTATAGAGGGTGAGGAGCAAACTGAAGCGAGACAACAGATTGAAGAAAAACCAGCCACCAAGTAGCAGAAACCCGGTCAGGACAACGTAGGCGACGGGCGAGACGAAATACGAGCGGAGTTCCTTGCCGATAATGGTGAGTACGTTTCTCATCCGGCCGTCTCCTCGACCTCGCCTTGTAACTGACCGTTGTGGGGTTCTTCCTGAGCGATCACGCGCAGGAAGACGTCTTCCAGGGTCTGCTCCTGAGTCAGATTGGCGAGCAGGTCCTCCATTACCACTCGACCGGCATTGATGATGACCACTTTCTCGCACACCTGGGCGACTTCGGGCAGGATATGAGTGGACAAAATAACGGTGTGGGTACCGGCCAACTCTTTGATCAAGGCGCGAATCTCGATGATCTGCTGAGGGTCTAAACCAATCGTGGGTTCATCGAGCACGAGGACTGCGGGGTTGTGGATGATCGCCTGAGCCAAGCCCACACGCTGGCGAAAACCTTTGGAGAGATGGCCAGTGACCCGATCCGCCACTGTGGTGAGGCCGCAACGGGTCAAGACGCGGTCAAGAGCATCGGCGATTTCGGCCCGCGGCATGCCCTTGATGCGTGCGACGAAACGCAGATACGCGGTCACGGTCATGTCATTGTATAAAGGGGGACTTTCCGGCAGGTAGCCAATGCGTCTACGCACCTCGAATGAGTCGTCAAAGATATCGAAACCCGCGACTTTGACGGTCCCGCTCGTGGCCGGGAGGAACCCGGTGACGATACGCATAGTTGTGGTCTTGCCGGAACCGTTGGGGCCGAGAAAGCCCAGGATTTGCCCGGATGCCACGCTGAAAGAAATATCGGAGACCGCAGTCAGGTCACCGTAGCGTTTTGTAAGATGCTGGACTTCGATCATGATCTGTGAAGGTGCGTGCGAACCGGTGGTGTTCTCGGCAATCTTCTCGCCCGACTTCCCCTCCTGGGAGCAGGCAATTGTTAATGCCAGCGCTGTCGCTTGTCAAGTTCCTAGACAACAAGGAATCTGTTTGTTACCTTTGACGCGCACGACTCCCGGAAATTCAGGGGAACAGCATTCCTCCCAACATCCGCTGGCGGCCCGGAGCAAACCGGCAAAGAAGAAGAGGAGTCTTTCACTCGCTCATCCGCCAGAGGCTATGAGGCACTGGGCGCAACGGCTGAATATATCCGCGTTGCGGAACGTCTGCTAGAGATGTGCGGAAACAGTGGAATCAAGTGACTGGGAACTGGTTCGGCGATGCAAAGAGGGAGACCGGCAGGCATTTCGCGAACTGGTGGATCGGTATCAACGCAAGACCGTAGCGATCGCACTCGGTATGCTGCACGACCGTGAAGATGCGCTCGAAGTCTCGCAGGAAGCATTCGCTAAGGTTTTCACTAACATCCAGCAGTTCAAGGAAGAAGCGAGCTTTTACACCTGGCTTTATCGGATCGTGGTAAACTTGGCGATCGATCGCCAACGCCAGAAGAATCGACAGCCACTACTACTCGAAGATGACCAAGGAGAAGGGGACAGCGGTGGAATCAGTGCGACCCCGGCCGCCACTAGTGCTGATCCGTATGAACAGGTCAAAGATAAAGAATTGGGCGATCGGATTCGCGCAGCGATTGCTGAGTTGACGCCCGCCCACAAAGCGGTCATACTGCTGCGAGAAGTTGAGGGTCTGTCTTACGAAGAGATCAGCGAAATCCTGCAGTGCTCCCGGGGGACAGTCATGAGCCGCCTGCATTATGCGCGGAAGCGGCTGCAATCGCTCCTGCGTCACGACCTGTAACCTGACAATTTCCGGCGCGCTCTTATGCCTCACTTCATCTCAACTCCCCGAGTTCTCCTTCGTCCCTTTCGCTCCTCACTTTTCATATGTCTCCTTCAGGGTCTAGCTCTTGTATGATGACCTGCCCACGCTCTGAACGCCTGCTAGCTTTGTTTCACGATGGTGAGTTAGATAGCCCGCTGCGGCGCGAGGTGGCGTCGCACGTAGCTGGTTGTCTCACTTGCACGCGTACCCTCGCTGCGCTCGGGCGGGTACAGGAACTCGTGGTGCAGACGATCAGTGAGCAAGTCGAGGAGAGTGACTTCGCGAATTTCTGGGAGGGAGTGGCGAGCAGACTCGATCAACAAACACCTTCGTCTTGGCGGCTGCGGCTGCGTTTGTGGGGCGAACGATTACGCTGGAATTGGTTCCCCACTGCTCCGGTGTGGGCGGCCGCCGCGGCTGCGCTTCTTCTCGTCACTCTTTTCGTTTCCCACACGCCGTCGTCCAATGATAAAGCTCCCGTCTTTCACGAACCCTCCCCGACCGTCCTAGCGGCAAACGATCAGGCACAAATTGAGTCGTTGTCTTCCACCGGAACGGTCTTTTTATGGAACGAACCGGAGAGCAACGCCACCGTAATCTGGGTCAGTGATGACAACGACGGAGAGATGCCATGACGGTGTCTCGCCTAGCGTTGTTCTGCTTCGCGAGCGCCTTGCTGTGGGCGCTCCAGGCTATCGCCGGCGAGATGGTGGAACTGCGGGTTGAAACCGTCTTGGCAACCGATTCTTCTAAAGAGTTTGATAGCCGCCTCAACGATATTCAACCGCAGTTGCGTAAATTCCGTTACTCATCGTATCGACTGGTGCAGGAAGAACGGCGGCGCGTGGCTTGGGGCAAGCAGGCGGATTTCTTTTTGCCGGGCGGACGCTTTCTCCAGGTGGTGCCGAAGGGATACCTCAATGAACGTATTGCACTGCAAGTGATGCTTATAGAAGGCACCACTCCGACCCCCTTGATGAACACCCTCCTCCGCATCCGTAATCACGGTATGGTGTTCGTTGGCGGTCCTACGCACCAAGAAGGAACGCTGATTATTCGGATTGGTGCAACAGCCGACGAGTAGGCTGCAGATGCCTGGAAGGGGCGCACGGGCGCGCGCCCCCCGCGCGCGTTATTTTTTCATCGCCCCGATCAGCACCTCAGCCACTTCCGGCCGGGAGAATTCCGGCGGAGGCAACTCGCCCTTGCCGAGCATCTCGCGCACTTTGGTGCCGGAGAGGTTCACTTGGGTTTCGGGCCCGCCCGGTGCGGTCTTGGCCGTGCCCATTTGACCGGTCACTTGCGAGAAGAACGCGTTCTCAAACTTGAGCGGCTGGATGCCAAGTTCGCCGGGCGCAAATTCGTCGAAGATCTTCTGCGCGTCGTACGTGCCGTAGTAGTTGCCGACCCCGGCATGGTCGCGACCGACAATAAAATGCGTGCAGCCGTAGTTCTTGCGGGCAATGGCGTGGAAGATCGCTTCTCGTGGACCACCGTAGCGCATCGCGGCCGGATAGACCGAGAGGAGCACCCGGTCCTGAGGATAATACTTTTCCATCAGGATCTCGTAGCAGCGCATACGCACGTCGGCGGGAATGTCGTCGCTCTTGGTCTTGCCAACCAAGGGATGGAGCATCAAGCCATCGACCGCTTCTAGAGCACACTTGGTGATATACTCGTGCGCTCGGTGAATGGGGTTGCGGGTCTGAAAGCCCACGACCGTTCGCCATCCCCGCTCGCGGAACAGCGCCCGCGTCTGCGCCGGATCGCGATGATACGCGGGAAACGCGACCGTGTCGGGCCGGTTCAGGAGGTGAATGTCGCCACCAAGGTAGACTTCGCCGCCCCGCAGCACTGCCGTCACGCCAGGATGAGCGAGGTCGGTTGTCCCGTAAACCTTCTGCACTTCTTCCTCACGGTTCGGCAGATAGCGCTCCGCTAAGTCGAGGATCGCCAGAACGGTATCACGCTCATCAACGAGCGCAATTTCCGTTCCTTCCTGCAGAGTGTCCGCTTGCGCACGGGAAACCTGCAACGTTACTGGTATTGACCACGGCAAGCCATTCGCTAAGCGCAGGTTCTCCACGATCGAGCGGTAGTCGGCAGAACCAGCAAAGCCTCGCAAAGGAGAAAACGCACCGACCGCGATCATCTCGATGTCACTCTGCGCGCGCTCATCGAGTCGAATCCTCGGCAAAGATTGCGCCTTTGCTACGAGCGCCGCGCGGTGCGCCCCCGTCACGAGGCGGTTCACCAAAATGCCGCCATGTGGGGCAATAGTGCCGACCGCATGTGAGAGAAAACCGAGTTCTTGGAGCCGCGCGAGAACTTTATTGGCGCTTTCCTCTACAGTCTCACGATCGGTCTCCACGACGACTTCAGGATGGAGCGGCTCCTCATAAGGGTCCGAAACCCCCGTGAATTCTTTGATCTCGCCAGCGAGAGCTTTTTTGTAGAGTCCCTTCACATCACGAGCAATCAAGGTCTCAAGGGGACACTTGACATACACCTCAACGAAATTGTCAATCCGCTCTCGCACTTCATCACGAATCGCACGATATGGAGAAATAGCTGCGGTGATCACCACTGCCCCGTTCCGGGTCAGCAGTTGAGCAACATAACCGATACGACGGATGTTGGTGTCGCGGTCTTCCTTACTGAATCCCAATCCCTTGCTGAGATTCGTACGTACTTCGTCACCATCAAGGATCTCGATTTGTCTACCTAATTCCTTGAGCTTAGGGATAAGAGCGTTGGCGATCGTCGATTTTCCCGCCCCTGACATACCAGTAAACCATAGGGTAAAGCCTTTCTCCATTCTGCTACAACTCCTTGAAGGAAATGGGGGTGAATTGTACACTCCCATAAGAGCGTGAACAACCCCGGTCTGCTCCAGTAAGAAAGAGATTGGGCGCTGGCCTGAAAAGCGTTGCCGCTTCGTGCTTCTTACCCTTCCCGCCTCTTTCTTTGCTTCCCCTGAAGATTTGAGCTTCTTTGCTGCCTTAGGGTTAGTCGAGATAGACAGGGGCTCCAGCAGAAAGAAAGCATCACGCGTCGGCTATGAGACCCTCATGGTGGTTGTTCATCAGACAGTAGGCAGAGCAGCGCCATTGATATCGCTCCACCACAGCTCCAAGAAGTTGGAGAAAGCTGTGGATAGTGACAAGACGAAACTGATAATTCAAGACCTGACCCCTTCATTTCC